>JAZBNU010000270.1:0-8072 GCA_036350815.1 Desulfopila sp. | reverse complement strand
GGCAACGCTGGATTGATTTTCTTGATTTCACTGCCGATCTCAAATGCGTTGATGCCTCGAAGAAAAGGCATGGTGATGACCAGGTCATATTTTCTCCGTCGAATTTCAGCAAGCGCTTCACTGACGGATGACACTCTGGTGATAAGGGGAGCGCCGCTAAGGCTGAGACCCTGATACTCTTTGATGACCTGTGTCGCTATAGAACCGTCCTCCTCCATGATAAATGCATCATAGGCGCTCGATACGAGTAAAATATTCTGTATCTTATAGGACATGAGCCGATGAAAAATCTTAAAATGCGGATCAAAGTCGTTATATTTGCGTACTCCTTTTTCGGCCATGTTACAATCGCACCATATGTTTACATTTGCATGAATACAACCAGCTTTCCATCAAAACTCACCGCCCTCGATAAAATACCTTATCACAGGGTAGCTTACCAGCATTACAAAAAGAAATATCAGGCAGGATGCCGTAACAGCACCATTTTTTCGATATGAAGCAACAGGCTGCCCAAGGCCAGCCTTGCGGTAAAAAAGTGTGGCAATCCCACTGCTCATTCCGGCAAAACAACCGCCGAACAAAGCAAAATAGATGGGATAGCCGATAAAATTGTATTCTTTTCGCAGAATATCAAAAGGGCAGTTATGAGATGGCATGGCGTAGATATAGGAAGAGAAAAAGACAGTTATGGCAACCAGGGAGAGGATGAAAAACACCAGAAAAAGGATGCCATAGAGCAGGTACATTGCACTATGGGCCCTGTCTTCAAACTGCTTTCTGCTGACAACAAAGCCCTGAAGCAGCAAAACACCGGCAAGCAGGTAAAATGCTGCCAGCAGTTCATTTTCCGTTATTGATACGACAAGGAAGTTTTCCTGCAATGTCGAGGAAGAAAAAATGACCCCGCAGCAGGATGAGATGACATCCGGTTCAAGCCGGTAAAGGTACTGAAAGAGATAGTAGGCGTCAAAAAAAAGAAGAGGTATAAGAAAAATGAGATAGGCGAATTTAATTCTGATCAAAGGAGAATATTCTGAACGTAAATCGAGTCGATGAAGGACAATCCAGAAGCCGCAGAGAAATATGTTTATTACTTTGAAAAAGAGACTCCCGTTGCCGTACTCATTGGCGAGAAACGAACCGGTGGCACACATTGCTCCTGCAATCATGGAGGAGAAGTCATCAGCGGCAAGGACCAGAAGGAGAAGAGAGAACATCTGCACTGCCAGTCCCGTCTGAACCAGGGCGGCAGCGAGCCAGGTGCGTCCCTCAAGATCAATCTGTCTTTCACTGTCAGAATCACCATCCCAGAATAGAATGATGCGGACAGCTGTGGAACCTGCCAGCACCACAAGAAAAAGTGTGGCTGCAATGCAAATAAGAAGAGCAATGGACCAGGAATTGCTCAACATCAAATACCATCTCCAGCTGTCATGGTTCCATCTTCCATAGTGAAGCACCTGTCAACTTTGGGGTGGCCTGTGACCTGTATGTCATGTGAAGTAATTACTATTGTTTTACCGCTTTTTTTCAAATCAGCCATAGCATCCATAAAGGAACTGCGCAACTGAGGATCAAGATGGGCAGTCGGCTCATCGGCGAGCAGCAGTCTGGGATTATTAATCAGCGCCCTGCCTATGGCTACTCTCTGCATCTCTCCGCCTGATATACCGTTGACACGAAACTTCTCCCGATGTCCTATCTGCAGTTCCTCCATAACTTTTCTAGCACGAACAGTCCGCTCAGCTGGTGGAACCCCCAGAGGCAGCAGAGGAAGCGTGATATTTTCGAGAACAGTAAGAGACTCAATCAGATTGAAGCGCTGGAAAATAAATCCGATGTTTTCTCGCCTGTGCCGGGTGAGAAAATGATCCGGCAGTCTGGCAATCTGTCTGCCGCAGATTATTGCAGTACCGCTGGTGGGAGGATAGAGACAGCCGATAATGGAGAGCAGTGTTGATTTTCCCGATCCGCTTGGCCCCCGGATACAGACAATCTCTCCTTCCTGGACGGAAAAACTGATATTCTTTAAGGCATAAACTTCGTTGTGTTGACCACGGTTATAATACTTATTGACTGAGTTCAGCTCTATCTGCATCTACATCACCGAATCGGGGCGAACCATCGCACTTTTCCACGCCGGTACTATAGTGGCCACCATATAGGGAATAATAGAAAAGGCAGCGATGAGAAGAAAATCGTGCAACACAAAAGGAGGAGCAAGCTGAAATGATGGTCTGATAACCGACCAGCCCAGCAGGACCGGGCGCAGCAGCACACCATCAAAAAAAACAATATGCAGCCAGGCAAGAGAGTATCCACCGACAAATGCAGTAAAGGCAATAACCGATGACTCACAGAAGCGGAGCCACATAATATCAGAGGTCTGCCAGCCCGTCACCTTCAGGATCGCCATCTCCCTCCTTTCTTCCGGAGACATCCCTGAGGCCTTATCCCAGGAAAGAATGATAAAAGCGAAGAGCGAGGTGAGAAGACATATAGAGCCGAAACCTGAACGCCAGCTGAAAACCACATTGTAGGTCTTGTGAATCTGGTTTTGTGTTATGACCCTTGCTCCAGGGAGACGCGCCGAGATTTTTGCAGCAATGGTATCTATCTCGGTCGGGTTGGCCACATCGACCAGCAGATCCGTAATAAATGATTGATCCATGGCAAAAAGGTCGGCGGCATCCTGGCGGGTCATGAGCAGTATATCATCGGTCACCAGACTGCTGCCTCTACTGAACCGGCCCACAACCTTGAAAGACTTCATAGTGAGATCAGGCCGGAAAAGAGAGAACCTTTCCCGACTGCCAAGCTGCATGCTTTCCTGTACCGGTTCGGCAATAACTACATCACCTCGTCTCTGTGGGAGCCCCCCCCACGACAGTACTTCCGCCAGACGAGGCGAGATGTGGTGCTGATCAAGGCCGACAACCGTATAATTGGCACCGTTTTTTTCATCAAAATAATACCCCCACACCCGTTCTTTCACTGTTGCTATACCGAAAATCCCTCTCAACAGTTCATCGTAATCGACATTATACGGAATCTGTCTCCCTGCCGACATTTTCTGCACAGTGATATGCGGTACGGTAGTCAGTATCCTGGCAGCACTTTCTTTGAGAGCGGTGGAGAACAGCTGAAAAGAGGCGAGCAGAAAAATAACCGCTGTAAAGACGATGAAGACCCCAAGGTTCTTCAGCTTTTGCCTCACCAGGAGAGAAAGAGCATAATCAAGAATGTTGAGACTTTTTGAAATAACTCTCATGCTTTATTTAACGGGACGCAAAAATGAGCCGGAGGGAAAATGTTCGATGTCTCCCGGATGATCCATGAAGGGCGATACCGGATCGCTCACTGCAGGATGCCTGGTATAACGAGCCTCGGTTGTCAGGGCAAGATCGGACAATCCAAGTTCTTGAACGACCAGCCGCATATCACCGATGTTTGCCGCCAAATCCATCTGCTTGTGCCGCAGAGTGAAAAACAAAAAGAAATCCCCTAGAAGCAACAGCGCAATACCTGAAAAAAAAAAGAGACTTTTCCGCATCCCGGGTCTCAGTTGCTGTGTTGCATTTTATGCATCTTTTTGCCCTTCATGCCAGAACGCATCTCTGTCACCATCTCTGGGGAGATCTGCTCAAAGCGATAGATTTTTTCACCTTTATGGTCTTTGAGGAAACTGTGCGCCGCTTCTTCTGAAGCCAGAGGAACAAACTCGTGCCCCATGGGCCCGATAACATCGGAACCGGTGACATAATATGCAGTTTTACCATCTATCCACTGCTGGCTGTAATAGTCGGTCACATAGACGTCCCCTGGAGAAGAAGTTCCCCCATAATTTCCGGGTTCGTGGAAAAAGGCCAGCATATCTTTTACCCCATCAAAAAAATGGACAGTGCCATTCTCCATCTGAACCTGGGCCAACCATGGCTTATATTTAGCGACAAACATGCCGCATACGGGGCAACGCTCATTCTCAGCAACTTCAGTTACAGGGTTGGCTCCACCTGCAAGAGGAGCAACTGTCAAAAAGAATAGCGCGAAAACGAACATCAGATACTTTTTCATTGGGTCTCTCCTGAACTGGATACATACTCTCGTAAAGACGGAACGATACCTGGAATCAATTACTAGAACAATACCATATAATTGTTGTAATTCTGAAAAAAAAGAATGCGAAAAGCAGAATTATTCTTATTTTGTCAGGATATAGTTGCACCACATACCACTTTGTGTCATTGCCGAAAGATACGGTAAAACTATTTTCTCCAACAATTGAAGGTTTCCATGGATAGTCAGCAGTTCTCCCAAATACGTAAGCGATTGCGAAAAACACAGAAAGAGTTAGCTGAACTTATGGGAACATCCCTGAAAGCGATATGCTCATACGAACAGGGATGGCGCTCAGTACCTACCCACGTGGAACGACAGCTCTATTTTCTCCTCTGCCAGAAAGAAGACAGCGAGAACAACCGCAAAGAGTGCTGGAACATCCTCGATTGTCCTGAGGAGAGGAAGGTAAAGTGCCCAGCCTGGGAATTTAAAGCCGGCAAACTCTGCTGGTTTATCAACGGGACAATCTGCGCCTGTAAATCACAGAAGAACTGGCACGACAAAATAGAAATATGTCGAAAATGCGAGGTGATGAAGGATATTCTTTAATCGAGGACTCAGAGGCGGCACTTCAGGAATTGCAGCACTGAGCCCTCAGGACTACCTTTTTTTCACATAGTCATTTACAATTTTCAGCATTCGCCGGATAGGTTCAGCCGCACCCCAGAGCAATTGATCGCCCACCGAAAATGCGGTGAGGTATTCGGGGCCTATATTCATCTTGCGAATACGCCCGACAGGAACAGTGAGAGTGCCGGATGTTCGAACCGGTGTCAGCATCTCTTCGGTCGCCCCGCGTTCATTAGGGACAACCTTGACCCACTGGTTGTGACCGGCGAGTATTTCCTCTATTTCGGCAAGAGCAATATTCTTTTTCAATTTGATGGTGAACGCCTGGGAGTGGCACCGCATTGCTCCTATGCGAACGCACTGGCCGTCTATGGGGATACGCTCGTCATCCTTTCGTCCGAGTATTTTATTGGTTTCGCTGATCCCTTTCCACTCTTCTCTGGTCTGACCATTTTCCATGGGAGCGTCAATCCAGGGTATCAGACTTGCTGCAAGAGGCACCCTCCAGTTTTTCAGAGTGAGGGTATCGCTGTTGAGTTTTGCGGTAACACGCGCGTCTATGTCAAGAACGGCGGCTGCAGGATCCTGCAGCAGAGAACTGACTTCATCTTCCAGCTCACCCATCTGCTGAAGCAGTTCACGCATATTCTTGGCCCCTGCACCACTGGCAGCCTGATAGGTCATCGAACTGAGCCATTCTATCAGATCATTCTCAAAGAGGCCGCCTAAAGCCATCATCATCAGGGATACGGTGCAATTTCCACCAATATAGTTTTTAATACCTCTTTGCAATCCGTCTTCTATTCCCTTGCGATTGACAGGATCCAGAACAATTATACTGTCATCTTTCATACGCAGAGCTGAGGCTGCATCAATCCAATAACCATCCCAGCGGGACCGCAGCCTGTCATAGACTTCTTTGGTATAATCCCCACCCTGACAGGAGAGGATGACATCCATTTCAGCCAGCAAATCGATATTCCCGGCATCCTGCAGCGGTTTTTCCCCAGAGCCGACATCCGGGCCGTTCTGTCCCACCTGAGAAGTTGTGAAGAACACCGGATCGATCTGCTGAAAATCGCCTTCTGCCTTCATGCGTTCCATAAGAACTGATCCAACCATGCCACGCCAGCCGACAAGCCCTACCTTGAGCATATTAACTCCATTAATTTAATAGTATGATGATAATTCCGGTCTAAAAGACTATAGCAATTTTTCCAGGAACACATGATGTCTTCTGAGACAGGCGGCCGCCACAATTTTTCGGTCCTGTTTACATACATTCATATAAAGAGTAATGAAAAATTTTCAACTGCAAAATCAGAAAAACCGGATATTTCATGGCTCGAGATGGCTCGCTGCTCAACACAACAGCTGTCTTTACAATCACACGATTTTCCGAGCAGCTAATAAACATCAAATATAGCTGGAAATCGTAAAAAATGGAGATCAACAGTCAACCAGCATCAGGATTCACCTGCAAGAGCAGTGGCTGCGGTGAATGCTTTTTCCATATCCGGCATATGAGTAATATCGGGAACAACTTGAATATATCGTACTATCCCCTGTTTATCCACGAGGATAACAGAGCGTGCCAGCAATCTAGGGCCTTCCATAAGCAAGCCCGTTGAGCGACCGAAGGCTCCCTCTTTATAGTCAGAGAGGTACTGTATATCCTCCAGGTCTGCTTCTTCCGCAAAACGATTCTGGGCGAAAGGAGTGTCACGACTTATGGTGATCCGCCTGATTGTTTCCGGAAGTTTGTCCCCCTCCTCCCCCAGATAATGGGTCTGGGTCTCACAAACCTTTGTATCAATGGAGGGAACTACACTTAAAAGCAGCACCTTTCCTCGATAAGCATTCAGATTGACTGCTTTCATCGTAACGGCATCAACAAGGTCAGTATCCGGTAAAGGTTGCCCGACCTCGATGCCATTGCCTGCCAGCTTTAGAGTTTCACCGTTTCTGCTTACCTCGGTCCCGGGCACAACACTCTCTGAATCCACGGCAAGTGGTGGCGTTTTTACAGCACAGCCGGTAAGCATAAACACAAAAGAACAACCCACTATAAAAGTGTAAATCCCTCTAGACATGGAACACCTCCTGTATGTCCGGTATGGAAACAGCAGCAGATGCAATGCGCTGTGTAGTTGATTGGACGGTATACATGGGACTATTCAACAAAAACTTTGTCAATAAAAGAAATGCTAATGCCGATTCTGCTCCGGTCAATGAGCTGTCTCCTAATTCACGGAAAAAGCCAAGGCTCCTTCCTCGTGATAAAATCAATAAACAGGAGATATGGGTTATTACTGAAATATCGTTTTCATGAAATGTTGGGGTCAGTTATCCTGCAGCAGAAGTGGCAGCATTGGCGTGAGAGTAGTCGAGGATGGGCAGCTGGGATGTCTTGGCCAGCCTGTATCAGAAATAGTGTTATATTGAAAAACAGTATGATCACCAAGCCCGCGAAGCCCGTCTCCAGAAAAATTTTCTATCCTGTTCCACTCAATTAATGAATGACTTGCCCCTAAACTGATGCCGAAATTAACATTTGTGAGACTATTGTGCGAAACAGTCATATCGGTACCATCTACACTTATGCCATTTTTCGCTTTTCTGTTCCAGTCTTCACGGCTCCAACTTCCGGAACTGGCTGTCGAATAAAGCTTGCAGCCACTCACCTTAATGGAATGAACCGGTCCGGTCCAACCATGGCTGTCAAGGTCAATCAAATAACTGAAAGAAGCATCAGGGAGCGCTGACGGGCTCACCGTCAGCCCGGACAGAACCCAGTTGCTGCCTGACCTCAAAAGAATATTGCGAAAAACAGGGACATTTCCCTGTTCTGCAGCAATGGTTATTGGAGCGGTATTGTAATACGAGATGATGGAAAGTTCTCCATAATGACCACTGCGCAGATAGATGATATCGCCGCCTTGAATGACTGCACCACTGTTTTTTTCAACCAGATACGATGTCGAAGCGTTATACGGCAGACTGTTCCACTGCCTGCTCTCTATCATTCCATTGTTGAAAAGATAGTTAAGACTTTTCCAGGGAGAGGAAAAACTGCCATCGCTGCTGTCTGAACCATGTATGGGGTCAACATAGAAAGATGCGGCAGAGGAAAGTGTGGGAAGAACAAGAAGAGCAAAAAGTAAGCAGCGCAGCATATCAATAGTACCTGTCAATGAGATATCGCGAAACCTTATTACCCTGAAACCCAGCATCGAATTTTAAGGGAGCAGGGTCGCTCTTTTCTCGGGTGTCTGCAGCCAGGACGGCTGCAGTCAAGCCCCCACGGATGGGTTTATGGCGACCCGTGAAAAGAGTGATCCTGCCCCATAAGGCTTGCTGATCCTTAGGGGTAATCAGAT
>JAZBNU010000269.1:0-17785 GCA_036350815.1 Desulfopila sp. | reverse complement strand
GGACGCCATAAACCCTTCCATGGGGGCTTGACTGCAGCCGTCCTGGCTGCAGACACCCGAGAAAAGAGCGACCCTGCCCCCTTAAAGTCACGATGCTGAGTTTCAGGGGTAATCAGGTTACTCTTTATAAAAGAAATCAGGAGGCCACTCTTTTTTCCTGTGACTCTCGACAGAAAGAAAGAACGGCACGCTCCGCACCGCTGAAAGGCAACCTCCTTTCGACAACCTCCGATAGAACCATCCCCATGCGGACAAGAGAAGAGGACGCGCTCTCCAGTTCCTCACGCCACTTCGGTCCTTTCATACAGAGAACACGGGCAGTGGGACTGCAGATCCCCTCCACCATTTCAAGAAAAGGGCCTATTTCCGCGACAGCTCTAGCGGTGATATGGGAACAGGCCAGTCTGTCCACAGCAACATCCTCCAACCGGTCGGCAATCACGGTAACAGCATCCATCTGCAGGGTACGCTGTATATGACGCAGAAATGAGACACGCTTTAATCGTGGTTCCACCAAGACAAGGCGCATACCCGGCTGCCCCGCCTTACAGACAAGACCCGGAAATCCGGCACCGCTGCCGACATCAACAAGAGTAACGTTTTGCCGCGGAAGGAGAGACAGCAGGACGAGTGAATCGATAAAATGGTTTTCAATGATCTGCAGGACACTCTGGTTCCTGGCGATCAAATTCATTTTTGCGTTCCACCTGACAAGCTCATTGTAATATTTTTCCAACTGCAAAAACGCATCATCGTGGAGACTCAAACGGAGATACTCACATCCCTCGCGCAACAGCCCACTGATATCTTCCGGCCGGCTTTTCACATCAGCTCCGTTTTCTCAATACATTGCAGGAATGATGCCTCACAATTTCTGAACACTATTTCCCGGCAAGCCGTTTTGCCACGGAGGCTGCATGCCCGCTAAGACCTTCAAGCTCGGCAAGTCTGATAATATGCGGTCCATCTTCCTGCAGAGCCCTCTTGGAATAGGAAATAATCGAGCTTTTCTTCAGGAATGTCTCAACTCCCAAAGCCGAAGAAAACCGAGCCGTTCCCATGGTTGGCAGGACATGATTCGGACCGGCATAATAATCACCAGCAGCTTCGGGAGTATGCTTGCCCATAAATATAGCGCCGGCATGGCGAATGTGAGGAATCTGGGCCCAGGGGTCGGCAATCAAGAGTTCAAGATGCTCAATGGCGATATCGTTGGCCAGTTCAATCGCTTCTTCGAGATCAGCGGCAACCAGAATGATACCGTGGTGCTCCAGAGCCTTGCGGGCGATTTCGCCGCGGGAAAGTTCGGCAAGCTGGAGTTCCAGCTCCTCCGGGATTTTTCCTGCCAAATGCTCACTGGTGGTTACCAGAACGGAAAGCGCCTGAACATCGTGCTCTGCCTGGGCCAGCATGTCTGCGGCGATATGTACCGTATCTGCCTCTTCATCGGCCACAATCAGCACCTCCGAAGGCCCGGCAATCATGTCGATTCGAACCATGCCGGATACAAGACGCTTGGCCTCGGTAACATACTGATTTCCCGGACCGACAATGGCATCAACCTTTGGAATTACCGCTGTGCCATAGGCCAGAGCGGCTACAGCCCAGGCTGATCCGACCTTATATATCTCTGTAATACCTATCTCCTGAGCGGCCACAAGGAGATGAGGGTCAACCCCTCCCAATGGGTTTGGCGGCGTCACCATAACCCGCTGCGATACCCCGGCTATAAGCGCCGGTATTCCATTCATCAGTACGGAAGAAACAAGTGGAGTTGAACCTCCCTGCCCTCCAGGCACATACAGACCGGCTGAATCGAGAGGACGTACAAGACGACCGACGATGGTACCATCCTCTCTCGTCTGCAGCCAGCTGTCCTCCATTTCTCGCTGATGGAAGCTTTCTATCCTGTCAATAGCTCCATTAAGGGTCTCCATGAAAGGCTCATCCACCTGGTCATAGGCCCGCTGTAATTCCGCACTGGAAACGCGTAAATTGTCAATTTCCATATCAGGGGCATCAAAACGGCGGCAATACTCAATCACCGCCTCGTCCCCTCTTTTGCGGACCGCCTCGACAATTTCTTCAACTCTGCTTCGACAGTCTGGATCCGATCCCTGAAAACGCGCCAGAAGAGCGGCAATTTTCTGTTTTCCTTCGGAAGAATCAGTACGTAATGGTGTGATAATCATATAGTTGTCCTCTGGTAACAAAGAGCATAAAAAGTCTTTTCAGCATGTGAGAGCATTTTCAATTCAGGGATATCCGGCGCAGAATCACATTCCCCACCGAGTATCCTGCACCGAAAGAGCAGAGTACGCCGAGATGCTGGTCCTCCATATCCTCATGGTGGTGGTGAAAGCAGATCACCGACCCGGCGGACGCAGTATTGGCATACGTGTCGAGAATAGTGGGTGTAACATCTTCTGAGACATCTCTGCCGAGCAATCTTTTACAGATAAGCTGGTTCATGTTGAGATTAGCCTGATGCAGCCAGACCCGTCTGAGATCAGACGGGGCTATGCTGTTTTCTTCAAGATGGGAACGAATAAAGTCCGTGGCCAACGGGACAACCTCTTTAAAAACCTTGCGGCCTTCCTGGCGAAAAAGAAGCTCATCTTCCGCCAGTGGCTCAGAGCGTGTCCGGTTGAGGAACCCAAAGCCGTTATAGATATTGGCAGAATAGAGAGTAGTAAGCTTGGTTGCCACTATTTCAAAGACATCCTGTCGTCTGCACCCCTCCTCTGTTTCTATGAGTAAAGCGGTACACACATCACCAAAAATAAAGTGACTGTCACGATCCCTGAAATTGAGGTGTCCGGAGCAAATCTCCGGGTTAAGCAGCAGTATGGCACCGGTGTTGCCCCGATAAATGGAATCCACTGCCGTCTGAACGGCAAAAGTCGCTGAAGAGCAGGCAACATTCATATCAAATGCAAAGCCCTGTATCCCCAAAGCCTGCTGCACCTCAACAGCAACGGCAGGGTATGGTCTTTCCATATTGGAGCATGCTACGATAACTGCACCTATCTCCTCTGCCGGTTTTCCCGCCTGTTCCATAGCCTGTCGGGCCGCCGCTACGCTAATCTCGCATTGTACCGACATATCAGCGGAACTACGACTAGGGAGAATAGGCCGCATACGCCCCGGGTCGAGTATACCATCCCGGTCTAGAACGAACCTGCTTTTGATGCCTGAAGCCTTTTCAATAAACTCGACACTCGATTCCTGCAATGCTTCACAGCGACCTGCCGCGATGTCAGCGCTGTTCTCTCTATTAAAGTTGTGGACATAGGTGTTGAAAGAATCGACAAGTTCCCTGTTGGAAATAGAAAAAGGAGGTGTATAGACTCCTGAGCCGCTGATTACAATTCTTGCCATAATAGTCTCATTGTAAAAATCATGATGGTTTTGCAAACATTTTTCGAGAACAGGTCAGTTTTATATATTTCATCCTCGTTTCAAGGGTACTATACAATCAGTTGACCAACTGCTCAACCTCAACATGCCACCCTGTTGTATTAATTCTTCAGCCCGAGTAGGTTTTCGGCCTGGTACAACTACAACACCTGATTTTCCGGGTATACTCGTTTTTTCGGCCCGGATACTCCCCAGAGAAGAGATATCACCCTTTCTGCACTCAAAAAACATTTCAGGAAAAAGATAAACGAAGAGTACGCAAACTTCGTTTTAACTTCCCAATTTTTCATGTAAACAATATACTTATTACCAGCAGCCGGGCCACAAATGATTGATTTCAATCTAAAGTGCATTATGGTGTATCCCTGATAATCACAAAAAGTCATGCTCGATGTATGTTAAAAAAAATACGCCCCCGGCCGGAGACTTAGAATGAATTTTGAACCCAAATGGATAGCCTGGGAAATCACCCGGCGCTGTAACCTCTCCTGCGTCCACTGCCGCTCATCCTCCGAACCTGAAGTGTCAGCCCACCCGGATTTCAGCTTTACCCAAGCTGTTTCTATCCTTGATGATATTTCTTCCTACGCCGCACCGGTCGTGGTTCTGTCCGGGGGAGAACCGCTTCTGCGGCACGATGTTTTTGATATTGCAGACTATGGCCGGACAAAAGGTCTGCGCATGTGCCTGGCAACAAACGGCACCCTTGTCAATGATGAGATCTGCAGGAATATCAAAGATGTCGACATCAAAATGGTCTCCCTGAGCCTCGATGGGGCAACACCCAAGACTCACGACGATTTCCGTAATCAGCAGGGAGCTTTTGCCGGGACAATGAGAGCCATCCAGCTTTTTAATGAGCACAAGATACCTTTTCTGGTAAATTCCTCATTTACCCTGCGCAACCGCCATGAAATAGCTGAAATTTACAAGCTTGTCAAAGGACTGGGAGCTACTGCCTGGTATATGTTCATGATTGTTCCCACCGGCCGTGGTGAAGAGATCATGGCAGAACTGATACCGGAAGATATCTACGACGAAATACTTGAATGGCACTATCAGATAGAAAAGCAGGAAAACGATCTTCTGATGCGGCCGACCTGTGCGCCACATTACTACAGGATTGTGCGACAGAAATCCAAAGAAGAGGGCTCCACCTTCACCAGAAGAAATCTGAAGTTTTCCACCGGCGGCTCGAAAGGGTGCCTCGCCGGCCAGCTTATCTGTCTTATTAATGTTGATGGTGAAGTTTTGCCATGCTCCTATTTCCCTAAATCCGCAGGAAACATCTTCCAGCTGGGCCTGAAAGAAATATGGGAAAACTCCAGTCTCTTTCAAAATCTTAGAGACTTCAAATCCTATAAGGATAATTGCGGCAAATGTGAATACGTGAGCGTCTGCGGCGGCTGCAGGGCCAGGGCCTATGCCGTCAGCGGCGACTACCTGGCTCAGGAGCCCTACTGCAGTTATGTTCCTGCGAGAATACGAAAAAACAAAAACCAGATCTCTCTCAAACCTTAACCAAACCGACCTATATGAACGATACCTTCCTCAAAGCCTGTCGTGGTGAAAAAACCGATTATACCCCAATATGGATGATGCGGCAGGCCGGCCGTTATCTCCCCGAGTATCAGCAGATACGGAGGAAAGTCAGTTTTCTGGAGCTGTGTAAAAATCCGGAACTTTGTCTTGAAGTAACTCTGCAGCCTGTTGACCTCCTCAAGATGGATGCTGCCATTTTATTTTCCGATATTCTTATCCCCATGGAGGCTATGGGAGCGCTGCTGGAATTTCATGAGGGTCGGGGACCGATGTTTCCAGAAACAGTCCGGAGCAGAGAAGACCTCGATCGTTTGAGCATTCCCGATCCTTACGAAAAAACCGGTTTTGTCATGGAAACAATCAGACTGCTGCGCCGGGAGCTTAAAGTACCGCTGATAGGTTTCGCCGGAGCACCTTTTACCTGCGCCACCTATCTTATCGAGGGCGGCTCTTCCAAGGTTTTCTGGGAAACCAAAAAAATGATGTTCACCAATCCCGATCTTTTCCATGATCTCATGGAAAAGATCACCCAGACAACCAGCAGTTACCTCCTGGCCCAGGCCGAAGCCGGCGCTCAGGCTCTGCAGCTTTTCGATTCCTGGGCCGGCATTCTGGCCCCGGGTGATTTCCAGCAATTTGCTCTTCCCTACGCCACACGAATCATCAACGATCTTAAAAAGACCGGCGTCCCTCTGATCTATTTTGCCAATAATGGTGCAACATTACTGGAGCTATCAGTCACAACCGGGGCAGATGTGATTGGCCTCGACTGGCGTATCAATATTCGCGATGCTATTCAAAGGGTGGGACGCAAAGCAGTTCAGGGAAATCTTGATCCGTTCGCCCTGCTTCTCCCCAAAAAGGCCCTCAGAGAAAGGATAGAGCGGCTCCTCAAAGATGCAGCAGGGGCCCATGGCCATATTTTCAATCTGGGCCACGGCATTCACCAGTACACACCGCCGGACCAGGCAAAATACGCTGTTGACTGCGTGCATGAGCTGAGTCGCCGCTAACAGGAAGGAATATACATGATCTCCATGTCTCCGACCATCGCCGAATGTCTCCAGTTGATGGAGGAGCATGCCATGCTGCCGAATATTCGGGAACACTCCTTTGTTGTGGCCCGGGTGGCTGAGCACATTTTAGACAGACTTTCATCTCATCCCGGCGCCACAACCCTGCCCGATAAAAAACTTGTCACTGCCGGAGCACTCCTCCATGACATAGCCAAAAGCCGATGCCTTAACGGGGCCTGTGACCACGCAGAAGTCGGTTCAGCGATTTGCCGGCAGTACGGCTATTCAGAAGTTGCAGAAATCGTGGAGGAACATGTTCGGCTGCGCACTTTTGCTCTGAATCGTTATCGAGTCGGTGCTTTTGAAGCCAAAGAAATCATCTTTTATGCTGACAAACGAGTTGTACATGATCAAATAGTCAGCCTTGATGAGCGTCTTGACTATATCCTCGCCAGATACGGCAGAAACGATCCGGTCAGATGCAAGCGTATCCATAGCAACTTCAGCAAATGCCAGACGCTGGAAAAATATATCTGCCACAATATAGGCTGCACTCCTGTGGAGCTGCTGCATGCTCTCCCCATTTCTCCATATACTGCGGGGGTATCATGATTGTCACCTTCACAGGAACAGGAGAGGCCTGCGATCCGCAACGCCGCAACAGCTCAATTCTGCTGGAGACTGCAGGATGCAGATACCTTTTGGACTGTGGTTTCAGCAGTGGTGCCGTCTCTTTTTCCGGCGCGGATCAGGCGCCGTTGACATCCGTCTGGTTTTCCCATTTTCATGGAGATCATTTTTTCGGAATTCCGCAGCTGCTCCTCATGCTGTATACTCAAAAAAGAGCGGCTCCCTTGACAATTCTCAGCGGAACAGACTGCCGGGAGATACTCTATCACACCATCAACCTCGCCTATCCCGGCCTCACGGAAAAACTGCCATTCCCGCTCATGTTTATCCAGCTCAGCCCCGGGCGCCCGAAAGCCCACCAGGGGCTTCTCTGGCAAGCTGTCCCAGTGGCACATACGGCAGAAGCCTTCGCTTTGAGAGTAAGCGACCGATATCACTCTCTTTATTACAGCGGCGACGGCAAACCCACGACAGAATCCATGGATCTAATGCGCGGCTGTACTCTTGTCATCCACGAAGCTTTCTCATACAAACCGACCGATCCCGGCCACGGATCCATTGATGAGTGTCTCCAGCTTGCAGCACAACTGGCTTTGCCTCGGCTCGCCCTGATCCACATCAACCGTGAAACCCGGGCCATGCTTGACCGGGGAGAAAAGAATATCCAGACTCCGCCGGGGACAGAACTGTTCATTCCCGAGGACGGAGAAACAGTGATTTTGCAGGCCCCGTAGTCACCAATCTCACATGTTGATTGACTTTTCCAATTATTCCCTTGTAGTATTAAGCTGACGCCTCTGGACAACTCTTCTGGAAACTGCATGAAAGGACATTATGACAAAACCCTCTTCATCCGAATCAGATACCAGCCCGGTCACTCTCAGCGAGTTTATGAATTCGCTGCACAGGCTTTTTAAGATTGCCATCTACTATCCCACCGGTCACGTTATTCTTGACAAAGCAACTGACCGCTTTATGCATTTGCTCAATCAGCTGGCCGGAGATACCCCATCAGTCAACATCCGGATTTTTCACAACACCGTTGTTCTCGAAGATGTTGAGATGAACTCAGAAGAGCCGTTCATCAAGGAATTCAACGCTCTCTTTTCTACTCTGGGGATATCGGCAATCACCATCAGCCGCCACATCTCAATGGCAGAAGCGCATGATTTCATAAGAAAAATGCTGGCCTACAAGGCTAAGATACTTGGCGCAAAACAGTTTACCCAGATCCATATCACCGACCTCCCCGGCTCAATCGAAATAGAGCAAAAAGAATTCCTGGCCCGGTCGGGCAAGTCTGCTTCAGGAGACGATGCCGACTCTATCGACAACCTCAATACATTTATAGAATCACTTTCCAAATACGGGCTCAATGAAACGGAAATCGAACAATGCAGGACCCTGCTCGACTCTTTGCCGCAACAGTTGCAGAACAGTAATATCGACATGGGAGACCTTCCCAGCGCATCCTGGGACGATGTGGCAAATCTGCTGGCTCGCGCAATCAAGGGGGGAAAAGCTCAAGACAGTCAGGGAAAAATCACTTCTTCAGCACACGCAAATATAAATGCCCTGGCTTCAATTCTGAAAAAACTGGAAACGGAAACCCATGACAAAAAGTCACGGGATGCCATCAATCTGCTGGTCTCTATCATTCGCAAACCACTTGCCGACAGCACGGATGAAGATGTTCCCGAAGAAATAATTATCCGAAGGACCTTTCCAGATAAACCAACCGTCAGCGTTTCCCATATTCAGGAATTTACCACGAAACAGAAACTCAACCCCAAGATTCTGATAAAAATACCTACTTCTCTGCAGGATAATGAAACACTTTCAATATTGATGCAGCTGGCCCATTTTGAACAACCCCTTCCAAGTCAAATCCGGATGCAGCAGCTTTTCCGCGAAACACTCTCTGCGACTCTTTCAGAAAAAACCTGGGAAATACTGAGCAAAGGTCTTCATCTCCTTGCTCAAAAAGGAAGAGAGGCGCGGCTTTCCGCCACCATTCGCCTGCTGACTGATCCCATCCGCCGTTCTCCACACGGCAACACTCTTTTTCTTTTTCAGCAGACCCTGAAACTCTGCAACAGTACAGAAAATGTTCTCTTCTGGCCTCATGTGGTCAACGAAATGCTGATCGAAGGGTGCAGCAAAGATACAGTGAGCTATCACAATCTTTGCCTTTTCGCTGCCAGGTTGCCCAACGAGCAAATGACGGCGGCCTTATCCAGCCTGCGATCTCTTGAAGCCTTTCAGGAGAACAAGATTGCTTCCGACGTCTTTCATTCCGTAAGTCCCGCCTGCTATCCGCTGTTCGCTTTTCTTCTCAAAACCGAAATTGAACGGTATATAGGTGAGCGCGTTCTTGGCGGTCTGCGCCGCAACCCCAGAGACTGGCTGATCAAGGCCGTTGTCCCTCTTCTTGATCTTTCAAGACAGGAAGACAAACTTTTTCTTTACTCCTATCTTCGTCAGGCGGCCCAGAAGCGACTCTCTGAGCCATTGAAAAACACAGCAGGCGCCATAATCACAGCCTCCCTCCCACATATCAACCAGGAAAGGAGAAATGAGACTTGGGTACTGGATACCATTCATGCCATGGCCCAGCTCAAAAGTGAAAAAACCACAGAACTCCTGCGCCAGATAGCAGGAGGGAAAAAACTGCTGTTTATTCCGGAATGGCCCGCAGCATGCCGAACAGCAGCCCAAAAGGCACTGGCAGCCTCAGGTCACTAATTCATAATCGGCTCCTTATGTACGAAAAACTGAACAATCTCCTTATCCTGCTCTGTAGAACAATTTCCACAAGAAAACTTTACTTCACAGAGCACCCCAAAGTCAAAACGCTCTCCATTGATTTTATCGAAAAGCTGCGTGATTTCTGCAGGGAAGCACGAATTGACAAGCTCTTTATCGGCATCGTTGAAGGAAACCTTGTCTTTGAAGGCAAGAATCTCGTCGGTCCCAGCATCGTCGGACGCCAGCTTATTCTTTTCGCGGAAAAACTTCATTGTGGCGGTTTTTCTTTTCAAGACAAAACATCGTTGACCGAATTTACCGCTTTTCTTAATCTCGCCACAGACCTGAAACAGCCCACCGGAAGTTTGAAGCTGTCGCGTCAGCTTCTGACAACGAAAAATATCCATAATATTGAAGTTGCCCAGCATTATTCAGGATCTCCTGGGCCTCTCGGCAGAGATCAAAAGGCTGTCTGGCACGGTCAGGACACCGGTGATTTTATTCATTCACCCACACTTATCTATCAGGCCCTGTTCGATGCAGTTGCCCAGGCCCACGGAGATGTTGCAGGCGGCAACGATATCGATATCGACAGCACCCGTTCCGTCAGCGAATATATGCTCCACTATACTCGAGCACAGTTTTCGGACTTGATGCAGCATGTGTACTACCCCGACTACGACAGCTATACTGTCGGCCATTCCGTTCGTGTCGCAGCTCTAGCTGTTTTTCTGGCTCACTCCTTTCGCTGGAACGAAGAGTCTCTGCTTGCCATCGGTACAGCCGGCCTGCTCCACGATATTGGCAAAAGCCGCATAACAGATGAAATACTCTACAAACCCGGCAAACTGAATAAAGAAGAGTATGATGCCATTATGCGTCATTCTCAGATCGGCGCAGAGATACTGCTCGGTCAGAAAAACACCACACCACTCGATATTGCCGCCGCCTGGGGCCATCATATCAGAAACGATGGTACAGGATATCCTGAGCAGCCAAAATGGGCGGTCAGGCATCCCTTCACATCGCTGCTTCAGATTTGTGACGCTTTCGAGGCCCTGACGGCGGTACGCCCCTACAAGCCTCTGCTTTCACCACATATGGCCTACAGCATCATGTTGACGGATCGTGGCGGATTCCATCCCTCTCTGCTGGCTTCCTTTATCAATACAATCGGCATTTACCCGCCGGGGAACAGAGTCCTGATATCGAATGGAAGTCAAGGTATAGTGCTGTCAACAGATGAGTTTATTGACAGGCCGGAGGTGAGAGTTACCCACAGCCGGAATGGGGAAATACTCTCACCGGGAGATCAGTATACCCTGAAGCTCTCAGCCGCAAAAAATCGCAACCTGCAGATCGACAGAATACTCCTTTTTGGCGACTGAAAACTCAACCAGCCCCTTTCCTGGAAATCACCTGCAATACCCGGTTGAAGCGTTTTTCAAAACACCTCGCCTGTTCCTTGGATTTTTTTGTTCAAATTGACCACCCCAACCTCTTTTTTCTTTCGAACTCGGATATTGAGCAACTCGACCCCGACGGAAAAGGCCATGGCAAAATAGATATAGCCTTTCGGGACATGGACATCGAAACCTTCCGCTATCAGCGTAAAGCCGATAAGCAGCAGAAAGGAAAGAGCCAGCATTTTAATGGTCGGATTACTGTCGACAAACTGCCCGATCGGGCGGGCGGCAAAAAGCATTACTCCGACCGATATCACAATGGCGATTACCATTATTGATAGATGAGAAACCAGCCCCACAGCCGTAATCACCGAATCCAGGGAAAAAACAATATCGAGTGCTGCTATCTGCGCCAGAACGGAAAAGAAGCTGGCGTGAACCACTCCTCCCGCATTATGCTGCTGCAGTTCCAGGCTGCTGTGTATTTCATGCGTTGATTTGGCAAGAAGAAAAAGGCCGCCACCTATCAGAATGATATCTCTTCCCGATATTTCATTGCTGAAAACAGTGAAAAGCGGCGCCGTAAGTCCCATGACCCAGACAATGCTGAAAAGCAGAGCCAGGCGGGCAAACATGGCAAGGCCCAACCCCAGCCTCCGCGCCTTGTTGCGCTGGGCAACAGGCAACCTGCCTACAAGAATGGAAATAAAAATAATATTATCAATCCCCAGAACAATTTCCAGAGTAACCAGGGTTGCCAGAGCGACCCATAGTTCCGGCTGATATATCCATTCAAACATTAGAGTTATCCTCCCTGCATAAGCTAACCGGCATTGCTCCAGCGACACAGCTTTTTTTCGAGTACGTCTAGAAGAAGATAGAGAAAGAAACCAAGCATCGCCATACAGGAAATACCGGTGTACAAAGCAACATAGTCAGCCCTTCCCCAGGAATCCATGATAATGTAGCCAAGACCTTGCGTAGTGGCAAAAGATTCGGCAAAGAAAAGAATGGCAACCGAAGTACCGATGGAAATCCGCATAGCCGTGAGAATTTTCGGCAGAGATGCGGGCAGGATAACATGGCGGTAGACCTGGAGTCTGGTTGCCCCCAGGGTCTGCATGGAATAAAAGTAATTCCGGTGGATATTTCTGGCGGCATCTCTGGTAGTTACCAGAATCTGAAAAAAAACAATCAGCGCGATAAGGAAGATCTTGGAAAAATTTCCTATACCGAAGAGGATAATGATAAGCGGCAGCAGCACTACATGAGGAATGGGATAGAGCAGATAGATAAAGGGGGAAATACTTCTGCGCAGCGTCGGTTCTGCACCGACGGCAAGCCCAAGCGGAACAGCCGTCAACAGGGCCAGAAGAATCCCCAGAAGGGCTCTGGCGGCACTGATGGCAATATCGTCAAGCAGGCTCCCGTCAATAGTTTTTACCAATAAATCCTGCAGAACCTGCCAGGGCTGCGGAAGAGCCATATTCTGCAGGTACACCGCTGAAATCTGCCAGATGAGAAGAAGCAGCAGCCCTGCTCCAAGAATGTCACGCTTCCTTCCCATTCTCATCAACTCCTAAAATGGTGCGAACCTCGGTACAGAGATGGAAAAAGTTCTCGCTTTGCCTGTACCTGGGGCTTCCCACTCCAGTGTTGTCAAAGGTATGCAGAACTCTGGCAGGGCGTTCGCTGAGAACAATTATTTTCCGACCGAGAAATACTGCCTCCTCGATGGAATGCGTCACCAGGACCATGGTAATCTTTTTGAGCTGCTGAATTTCCAGAATAAGGTTTTGCAGTCTTTCTCTGGTCAAGGCATCGAGAGAGGAAAGCGGCTCGTCCATAAGCAGGATTTTCGGGTCTACCGCCAAAGCTCTGGCCAGAGCAACACGCTGCTGCATTCCCCCGGAAAGCTCAATGGGATAATGGCTGCCGAATCCAGACAAGCCCATATCTTCGAGCAAAGCGTCCGTCCGCCGGTCTATAATGCGTTTTTCTTTCTTCTGCAGCACAAGGCCCAGGCCTATGTTCTGCGCCACAGTCTTCCAGGGGAACAGACCGTAATTCTGCAAAATAGTTCCACAACGGGAAGAGGAGCTGATCCTGACTTCACCGGCATCCTGCTGTAACAGTCCGGCCAGGAGAAAGAGCAGCGAAGTCTTCCCACACCCTGAAGGACCAATAATGGCACAGCTGCTCTGCTGCGCAACAGAAAAACAGATATTGTCCAGAACCTTTTCAATACACCCGTCCCTGTTGAAGGAAAGATGTACGGAGTCAACGCTGATCATACCGTTGAATTACTCACCTCTGAAATCTGTAGAAACCATAGTTTCATATGGAAGGGGCTCAACAAGCTTTTTCTCCACCAGCCATTGTACAACCGGATCATACAGAGACCTGCTGAAGGGCTCCGGGTGGGGATATTGGGGAATAACATACTCCCGGGCAAGAAAAGGTGGAATACGCCCTTTTTCCACGAACAGTTCACGATACGTTTCCGGCTGCGTGTTGATGGCGGAGATACCTTTCTGCAGGGCCCGAAAAAAGGCGGCAACCTCATTTTTGCGCTCATCCAGCACCTTGGTACGAAAAACCATAACGGTCTGAGATAGACTTTCCTTACTGACAGCATCAGAGACAATCAAGCGGGCGCCTCCTGCAACAGCAATGGAAGCAAGGGGTTCAGGAAGAGTGGCTGCGTCTACGGAATCAGAGAGCAGCATCTGCATTCTGATGGGCATCTTCTTGACCTCGATGGTTTTGATTTCTTCAGAGGTAAATCCATGATTTTCCAGCAATCGTTCGGTGACATATTCAATAATGGTGGCGTTCGAAATGGCAATTGCGACATTTTTGAGATCACCCACCTCTTTTATGGAAGATTTAGGGGATGCCAGAACAGCAAATATTCCTTCGCTTGATGTTTTTCCAAGAGCAAGTGAGGTAATCTTGAGCATTCCCCTGCCCTTATCGAATAAAATTGCCCCCATCGGATCGGTGATAGCCCCATCTATGGCTGCGGCGGCCAGAGCGCTGTCTCTTTCCAGAGCACTCAGAAACGGGATAAGTTCCACCTCAATGTTTTCCCCGGCAAAAAAAGCTTCCTGCTCTGCAACATAGAGCGGAACAGCATCTTCAATCAGCAGAACACCTATTTTCAGTGGCATGCCTGCCTGAGCACAGGCAGCATAAAAAAGATAACAGAGTATAATAAGACCTTGTTTCATGGCGGTGGTGAGCAGAGTTTTTTTTGATTCAACAGTATAGGGCCATTCCGTTTTCAAGCGGTTTACCCAGGTTGATGGATACACCCGGACAAGCTATCCCATTTCTTCTGCTTTTTCGACCTTTTTGCGACATTTCCATATCTCCCGGGCAATAATTTTTCTGGCTCCGGATATCCTCTACCTCTCCGGGAGACAAATTTACTGTTTCCTGGAAAGACGGAGAAGACCATCTTTGGGCTTTTTTTGTGAATATAACAGTCTCGCCACCGCTGAGTAACCGGCAGCACATCCCATCCGACGGAATGTGGCACGCAATCAGGATTAATATGTTTGTATGGGAACTCTGCCAGCCATAAGATATTATCTGCCTGGAAGCATATATCAATCATATTGATAGAGCGCTTTTTTTTTGCAAGCTATGGTGAATTGTGGTAGGGAAGAATACTTGGCTATAGAGCAGAGCTTTTCAATCCCTTTCAACGGGGCAGTAGTCCTTCCGGTTCCATTCTCAATCGAACATAACCGTTTGGCCGCATATGCTGCAGTTTTCAGCAGGGTTGTGAGTATTTCATGACGCATTCGAAGTCTTCATTAGTATTCAAAGAAAAAGTCGTTCTTCCAGCCTGTCTTGCAGCAGAAAGACCACCTTATTGCCTGTACTTTTAACAACAGCGAAACATCTGGATATCGGAAAAATGAACAAACAAGATTATCGTGAGATCCCATACAATTTCACCTCGGCCGATGACAAGTTAATTATCAACCACCTCTTTGGCCCGGCAGTCTGGAGTAGCCTGGAAGAGCTGCGCTCCCAGAGGATTACCGGGAGATCTGCACGACTGGTCATGCGTTTTATGGGGGATCTGTTTATCATGAGACGTAACCCCTACCTCTATCAGGAGCTGATTGACTCACCTTTGCGGCGCAATCATTTTTTCAATAACGCGCAAACAGACCTGCAGATTATAGAGAAGGGTGTGAAAACCGTCGGTGTCAGTGAAGCACGAAGCGGCAAGGTAATCAATCTCGTCAACACCTGTCGGAATCACCTCAATACTTTCAAAAAAGATATCAACGGCGCCAAAGTACGCCGGGCCGCTATAAAAAAGCATCTCAGCAAGATAGTAGACAAAGAGTCTATCCTCTTTGATCCTTTCACCCTGATCAGCCATGCAACAGATGCGACCGACTGGCGCCTCTACCTGCCTGTCGCCGTTATCTATCCAGCCGCAGAAGAACAGATCACGCCCCTCCTTCATGCCATTACAGAACTCAACCTGCACGCCATTCCACGAGGCGGCGGCACTGGGTTGACTGGCGGCAGTGTGCCGGTTCGTGACAACTGTGTCGTCATCAATACTTCGAAACTGAATACCATAGGACCAATCCGCCACGTTCATCATCTGCCGGATGATATGTCCCGTACCGTCCCAGTGCTCCATGTCGAATCTGGTGTAATCACCCAGGATGCCATGGCTGCAGCTGAAAAAGAAGGCCTGGTTTTCGCCACCGACCCCACCAGTGCCTGGGCCTCCACCATTGGCGGCAACATTGCCGAGAATGCAGGCGGAAAAACAGCCGTTCTCTGGGGAACCGCCATAGACAATATTCTGTCCTATTCCATCATCCTGCCAACCGCTGGACTCTGCACTGTCAGCAGAATTGCACACCCATTGCGCAAGATTCTGCCGGACGATACCGTTACCTTCAAGGTGGAGAGCCAAGACGGCAGAATAAACCGTACCATCAACCTCGCCGGGACCGACATTCGTAAAAAAGGACTGTGGAAAGACATTACCAACAAAGCCCTGGGGGGCCTCCCCGGTTTTCAGAAAGAGGGCACTGACGGCATTATCACTTCAGCTGACTTTATTCTCCACCAGGCCTATCCCGAAAAAATCACCTTCTGTCTCGAATTTTTCGGCGAAGACATGGATGAAGCCAGCCGTGTCATCGTTGATATTTCAGAAGAGTTCGCCAACGGCGGTGCCGAAGCTCTCATGGCTCTCGAACATTTTGACGAAGAATATATCAAAGCCATCAATTATAAATTCAAAGCCGCCAGGAGCGAACGTCCCAAAGCTGTCCTTCTGGTTGATATGGTTGGCCACACGAAGAAACAGATTGAGCGTGGCCGACAGCGTTTTGAGAAGCTGCTGGACCGATACGTCAACACCGAACTGTTTGTGGCAAAAGACGCCGATGAGGCCGCCCGCTTCTGGCGGGACCGTAAACGTCTTGGCGCCATTGCCGCCCGGACCAATGCCTTCAAACTCAACGAGGATATTGTCCTGCCGCTGCCGGCTCTGGCGGAATTTGCCCGCTTCGTCGATACCTATAACATCAACGAAGATATTTATAACAAAGAGGTCTTCATACATCAGACTATGAAGTACCTTAAAACGGCTGTGCCCATAGAGGATCCCGACTGGCTTGAGGCCAAGCTCCCCAAAGCTAATGAGCTCTGCCTTGAAACCATCGCCAAACTGCAGCTCAGGACAAAAGAATCAATACGCCATGAGGTCTTCATTAAGAAGCTCATGGACGATCTCCTCGAACTCTTTCGGGGGTACAGCCGGGTCAGCCAACAGATAAAGGAAATATTTGCAGGGGTTCGGGAGAAACGGATTATTATCGCCACGCATATGCATGCAGGAGACGGCAATGTCCATGTCAACATCCCGGTGTTTTCCAATGACAGAGATATGATGCGACGTGCGGAAAAGACGGCGGAAGACATCATGGCCAAAGCAGTAGAGCTCGGCGGAGTGGTCAGCGGCGAACACGGCATCGGTATCACCAAGATGAAGTTTCTCGACAAACAACGGCGCAAAGAACTTCAGGAATATCGGAAGGAAGTGGATCCGCACGGTATTATGAATCCCGGCATGCTTGAGGATCCCAATATCATCAACAAAGTATTCACCCCGTCTTTTAATCTGCTTGAGCTGGAGGCTCGCATTCTACAGCATGGTTCTCTGGAGGCGCTGTCTGGCAAAATCTCCAAATGTGTCCGTTGCGGTAAGTGCAAACCTGATTGCTGTGTCTTTCTGCCGGCAGAAAATGTCTTCTTTCACCCGAGAAACAAAAATCTAGCCATCGGCTCGTTGATTGAAGCACTTCTCTATGACATGCAGCGCTCACATTTCCCCAGATTCAATCAGCTCAAAAACCTCGAGGAGATTGCCGATCACTGCACCATGTGCGGAAAATGTCTTGCCCCCTGCCCCGTCGACATCGACACGGCTGAAGTTTCAGTTCTGGAAAGAGAGGTCCTGGCAGACATTGGTTTCAAAAAAAGCCCTGCGGCCACCAGACTCTCCCTGCTCTATTTGAAGAGCAGAAACAGGCTCTTTAACCGGGTTTTCCGAAAAACGGTTGTCGACTGGGGCGGTCGAGCGCAGCGATTGGCTGTCAAAGCGTCCCGCAAAGCCCCTCAAGCACTGCAGAACAGTCCATCTAAAGTAATGCATCTGCTAAGCTCCCCCATGGTACCTCCCTCTCCCGACAACCTTCGGGATATCCTGCCAAAGTGCGCCAACAGCGAAGCACTGCTACTGCGGCCGCCCAAAGTCGCTGCTCATACAGTCTTTTACTTCCCGGGATGCGGTTCCGAACGACTCTATGCAAATATTTCCAAAGCGGCCCTCTACATACTTTTAAAAAGTAATATCCAAGTTGTACTGCCACCGCCATACCTGTGCTGCGGTTTCCCTTCCCGGGTCAACGCCAAGAAAAAAATGCACACCGAAATCACCCTGCGTGATACCATCATTTTCAGTCAGATACG
>JAZBNU010000268.1:0-2912 GCA_036350815.1 Desulfopila sp. | reverse complement strand
GTTCAATGACCAGACGTGTAGTTGTCCTGCATAATTCCGTTCCCGCCTCATATGTTGAACTCAACCCCGCTGACGCCGCCGACATGGGTGTGATGAATGGCGAACTGGTAAAAATCTGCTCACGTCGAGGTTCCGTGACCATGCGGGCCTCAATCCAGGAACGGGGTGTACCTCCCCGCGGCCAGGTCTTTGTGCCTTTTTTTGATGAGAGTTTTCTCATCAACGAGGTGACTCTTGATGCCTTCTGCCCCATTTCAAAACAACCCGATTATAAAAAATGTGCCGTTAACGTGGAGAAAGCCTGATGAAAAATCAAGCTATATATCGAACAGGGACGGCAGTAGTGCTGAGCACGTCCCTTCTTTGCGGAGGATGGCTGCTGTTTTCCGCTATCCCCCCGGCAACCTCCGCCGATATGGACTTTGACGCGCAGAGCCGGAAAATCTTCCAGAGCTACGACAGCACACCGCAAGGCTACATGTCGGCCGATTCCGGGGATCGCAATCTGATCCAGTACTACAGTCTTCGCCAATACCCGGGAGCTCCGCCGCGGGTCCCCCATCCGGTGGAACCCTCTTTCAGCGACAAAGCTCCGAATTGTCTATCGTGCCACGGCAGTGGAGGTTTCAGCCCTGAACATGGCAAATTCATACCCGTCACACCCCATCCGGAAAAAGAGTCCTGTCGCCAGTGTCATGTGCCCCAGCCGGACACAGACAACACCTTTGTCAAACATGACTGGCAGTCCATCTCTCCACCCCGGCTAGGCGTTTCAGCCCTTGGCGGTTCACCGCCTGTTATCCCTCACTCCCTACAGCTTCGGGAAAACTGCATCAGCTGTCATACCGGCCCCGGTGCCGTAGTGGAAATACGGGTCGAACATGCCGCAAGGGGAAATTGCAGGCAATGCCACATGGTATTGCTGCAGACGGAGCAGGTTGAGGTATTCACCAGAAAAGAGCAACAAGAGGAAAGCCCATGATATCCTCATTCACCCTGAAAGACTGCTGCCTGTATAGTATCACTGCCATGCTCCTGCTCTTCGTTCCCTCTCTGGGAAGCACAGCACAAGGACCTTCCCCCGGTTCAATAATGGCACTAGTCGAACAGGCAGATACCCTCTATGACAACAGCTCTATTGAGACCGCACCCGTATTGCAGGAAACGGTTATGGCTCACGAACGCTATCAGGGTGGAACTTTCCAGATTGTGGAGCGAAAAATGAAAATGGAGCGCTACCCCTGCAGTGGATGCCATAGCGACAAAGCGATCACCGTGAAAAAAAGCGCTGAACTTACCCATGGCAGCATCAGTCTCAACCACGGCAGCCCCGGTTCGCTTGTCTGTATTGACTGCCATTCTGAAAATAACAGGAATGTCCTGGAAGACAAAAAAGGTAAAAGCATTGATTTCAACCACAGTTATCAGCTCTGCGGTCAATGTCACTTCCGCCAGAAAAGCGATTGGCTCGGTGGTGCACATGGCAAAAGGGTACAGTTCTGGACGGGAGAACGTGTCATATTGAATTGCGTCAGCTGCCACAACCCGCATTCACCCCGCTTTGAAAAACGGTTTCCCGCAACCTACTCACCCGAGTCACCGTAGCCGGAAAGCCCAGAGGGGATAGCCCCCAGGTGAAAAATTATGGAAAACGACACCACACCAAAAAACCACGGCAGCCGTAGAGATTTTCTCAAAGGCGTTTCAATTGCCGCAGCAGCGGGCAGCGCCGCACTGGTAACCGGCTGCATGCCCGACATCAGCAATGCCTCCAGAGAAACGCTGCAACTGCAGTGGCAGGAATTTTTCAAAAAAAACTACCGTTTGATGAGCCAGGAAGAGAAAGAAGAAACGGTGGCGAGACTGGAAAGACTGGCCAAACTGAAACGGGGCCTTGATGTACAGATAGGCACCGACCCGCCGGGAGAAAACGTATTGTTCGGCTATGCCTTCAATGTAACGAGGTGTGAAGGGTTTATGGAATGCGTTACCGCCTGCGTTAAAGAAAACAATCTCGATCGCACAAACACTACCCAATATATTCGCGTCTTTGAAATGGAGCCTGGTCATCTTGATCCCGGCAGCGGCAACGGCAAGTATTTTCACAAAGTCCCGGTGGAAAACAAATTCTATATGGCGACCCAGTGTTTCCACTGCGAAAACGCGCCATGCACCAAGGCCTGTCCCACAAAAGCCACATGGCGGGAGCCGGACGGCATCGTCGTAGTAGATTATGAATGGTGCATCGGCTGCCGCTACTGTCAGGCAGCCTGTCCCTACTATGGACGGAGATTCAACTGGGGCGAACCCCACATCCCGGTCAAGGAGGTCAACCCGACCCAGCATTATCTCGGCAATAGAATTCGTCCCAAAGGGAAGATGGAAAAATGCACCTTCTGCATCCAGCGAACCAGAAAGGGAAGACTGCCGGCCTGTGTTGAAGCCTGCCCCACCGGCGCCCGCGTATTCGGCAATCTGCTCGATCCGGAAAGTGAAATCCGTTTTGTCCTCAAAAACAAGAAGGTTTTCCGGATGAGAGAAGAGTTAGGAACGGATCCGAAGTTCTGGTACTTCATCGACTAACCAGGATAAACACAAAACCACCATTTGATATTCAGGTGATTATATGGAATCAACACCACCTCAAGGTTTTCGACCTTTTCTTATTGACGTAATCAGATGGAATCTCCAGGGCGGTGCCGCTCTGCAGATTTATCGTCTCATTCTGGTTGCCGGCATGATTCTGGGAGTATATGCTTACTCCGTTCAGGCACGTCATGGACTAATCGTAACCGGAATGAATGATATCGTCAGCTGGGGGTTCTATATTTCCAACTTCACCTTCCTGGTGGGCGTGGCGGCGGCGGCAGTCATGCTGATTCTGCCGGCATATGTCTTTCATGACCCCGAGT
>JAZBNU010000267.1:0-3980 GCA_036350815.1 Desulfopila sp. | reverse complement strand
AGCAGCAAGTTCATAGTCAATAGTATTCTGGTGATCCTTCATTTGTTCGATCATTTCTTGATCGATAATGGTGTCAAGGCCTAGTTCAAGTTGAGCTTCTGCTAGAGCTATCCAGCATTTTCGCCATGTTGTGAATTTAAATTCATCAGAAAAGAGATATTGCATTTCTTCACTGGTGTACCGACCAACAAGGGGTTCCTGATAAATTTTTCTATTCATGTATTATGCTCCATGTAACATCATGTATGTATATTATAATATTGTATTGTGGTGTTATTTGTTTGTCTTGCCTGTAAAGCTGGGTCCAAAAAGCAGTTCGCAGTTAATACCATTTTTCCAGCAAAAGAGAAACCGCAAAAGACTGTTTTATTGTCGGCGGAATCCCGATAACCTTAAATGTCGCATAATATATATTATGTATATATTAGATTTAAGATAAGATATCGAGCACATATGCCGTTCCTGTGTGATGTGCGGGCTCTGGGCTGGAGTGTTGATCTGGTCTCTATGTGAGCGCTTTGCTCTTTGGCAATTTTTATCAGATCGTTTTGCAGAAGTGCTGCTTACCTAACTCTTCAAGTGAAATGTTAATCTTGATGGCCTGGTTAAGATGGAAAATCACAATGGCCTTCTTTCAGGTGTTGAGGAGATCGACAAGATGGACTTGCCATTTTTCTGAATTTTTATAGCGAGAAACTGCTATTGAATATAGAAGATTGAATGTTGGGCTGCCCTTGAGGTGCTGCTCGTACTCGCCAAACCGAAAAGCAACACATTGTGTGTTTTCAAATTTGCCACGTTTGTTAAATGAGAGATGAGTACCGTTTTTCCCCATTTTTTTGATATCTTGCAAAAGTATATTCTTATCTACAAAGATTGGTTTCCTGTTTCCCACTCCAAAGGGCTCAAGGAGGTAAATTTGTGCCGTGGTTTCCGGTGATAATGTACGTTCTACATTCCATTCTAGATCAACTCTTTGTGGTTCAGGCTTTATCAGCTCTGCCAGAGGTCGCGATTCTTTGATAAAACATTCTCTAAATGAAGCAAAATCTTTTTTATAAAGCGTTATGCCGGCAGCCATCGGGTGGCCTCCGTAGTGAATAAGGTGTTTTTCACACTTGGTTAAAATTTTGTGGATATTCACTCCAGGGATCGACCGACAGGAGCCTTTCAACACTCTACCAAGCTCTTTATCTTCAGATTCTGCTACTAGAATGACCGGTACTTTGAAATTTTCACATACCTGTGAAGCAACTATTCCGAGAATACCGATAGAATCAGGTACTACTTCAACAAGACAATTATCTTTTTTAAGCAATCTTTTACAAGATATATCTAAAGTATATTCTAGACATTCGCGACACAGTGTCTTTCGTTTATCGTTAAGAAGCGTCAGTTTTCCCGCAAGCTTGGCCGCGGCCTTTTCGTTGTTTTCAACAAGAAGCTCCACCGCCAGTGAAGCTTCTTCTAATCTCCCTGCTGCATTGATTTTTGGTGCCAGTTGAAATGCTATATCTTCTGCTGTAATTTTAACCGATCGAACATCACATTCCCGAAGCAAAGCCTTAATCCCAGTACTTGGCGTGGTGTTTAAAACTTCGAAACCCGCCTTCACCAAAACTCTGTTGTTCCCTTGCAGAGGAACCATATCGGCTACGGTTCCAATGGCTACAAGATCAAGTAACTGTTTTAAGTTTGGAGGCTCAACTGAATTATCAGAATAATATCCTGCCTCTTTAAGGTAGGACCTGATGCCCATGGAAAGGTAGAATGCTATTCCAACTCCGGAAATATCCTTTGCTTTAAAGCTGCACCCCTGCTGCTTTGGGTTTATGACAGCATCAGCCTGGATTGTTTTCTCTCCTGGCTCGTGGTGATCAGTCACAATTATCTTGTAACCTAATGATTTTGCGTATAATATCTCCTTTTTATTTGTGATTCCACAATCTACGGTTATCAGCAGTGGCTGGTTTATTATTGCAGCAAGCTTTTCCAGCTGGAATGTATTTAATCCATATCCATCCTTAAATCGATTGGGAACAAACCACATCACCTCTTTGCCCAACATCTTGAAAAACCGTATAAGGAGTGCAGTTGCCGTAACTCCATCAACATCATAGTCACCCCATATTACAATATTCTGCTTTTCCTGGAGGGCTGTAGATATTATCCGGCAGGATTCGACCATTCCTTTCAATAAAAATGGGCTTTCCAGATCGTGCAAAGTTGGATATAAAAAACGGCGAAGGTCTTCTTTTTCGGTAATTTTACGGTTGGATAAAATCCTGATAATTTCTGGAAAAACACCAAATTCAGCCGCAATTTCTCTTTCATTGCTGGTTGGTCTGAACGGAGGTGGAAGCAGCCAGTACTTTGAGGTTATTGACTTCATCTGCAATGCGGAATAAATGAAAATAAAAAATTAATGTCCAATGAAGTCTTCTATCCGCTGAAGGATCTTGTCATGTGACGCGACATGGAACCATTCCAGTTCCATTTTTTTAAACCAGGTATACTGGCGTTTCGCATAGCGACGAGTGTCTCTTGATAAACTGGCTTCAGTCTCAGCAAGGGAAATATTGTTGAGAATATGATCGAGCATATGCCGATATCCGATGGACTGCATCGATTTTAGAGCAGGATCGTATCCCATGTCTAGTAGACCCTCAACTTCCTCCTTAAATCCTTTTTCGAGCATGTGTGAGGTGCGGCTGTTTATGCGCCGGTAAAGGGTTTCCCGATCACTGATCAAACCAAGTTGGAGAATGTTTGTAAATCTCCCCTTTCCTTTATGTTTTGCCTGTGCAGCAAGGTGCTCACTCCAGCTTTTTCCTGTGGCATAAAATATTTCTAAGGCCCTGAGCAAACGATGAGTGTCGTTAACATGTATTTTGTGAGCAGAATTACGGTCAACTAAAGACAACTCCTCATGTAATTTCGAGCTCCCCTTCTCCTGCAGTTTCTGGTGTATCTGGAGACGAATATCCGGATGACATGCTCCTGTTTCAAAAAGACCTTCTGTTAAAGCGCGCAGATAAAGTCCAGTCCCTCCAGTCAGCAAAGGTATTTTATTTTTTGAGTAAATTTTTTCAAGAGCTTCAAGAGTATCTTTAACAAATCGGTTTGCGTTGTACTCATCGTCCGGGTATACCATGTCAAGCAGATAATGGGGTATTCTCTCTCTTTCCTCTCGAGAAACCTTAGCTGTACCTATGTCCATATATCTATATACTTGCATGGAGTCTAAGCTTATAATTTCACATGAAAATATTTCAGCTATGGACAAACTGAGTTCAGTCTTCCCTATTGCCGTTGGACCAACTACGACAATAACCGGCTCAGTCACTGGAAAGGCGAGAGTCATCGTTTTCAAAACAAAGATATTTTTTTATAACAGAAATTTTTCCTTTTCCTATTCCTTTTACAGCCAACATATCTTTTGCTGCAGAGAAATTGCCATGAGATTCTTTGTGCTGAAGGATTTTTTCGGCAATTTTGGGTCCGATACCTGGAATCGTGACAAGCATATTAAAATCCGCTGAATTAACTGGTGTTTTTTCAAAAAAAAGAGGTTTGAATTCTGCTGGAACAGTTTTAATAGCAAAATCATCAGAAAAAGCGTCTTTCGTGTGTACAACAACAAGCTCTGTTCCACTCCAGGACAACGTCGGGGTTTGAGTATTCCGTTTTTTCGTATATATATGCTGAAGATTTTCCCAGGATACAGTTATGAGAATCAACATACACAAAATGGATAATATTAGGAGTTTATAGATCATTAGAGTACTGGCGTGCTCTTGATTTTTCCGGAAATTTTTGTCTGCAGAGCGGTTCATTTTTTTATGTAAGACAAGCACATTGATTCTAACTATTTAAAAACAATACAAAAACAAATATATCAGCATCCCCTTGAGCACAGTTAAAGAAGAGTTTTGGTGTTTTTTCAAAAAAAAGAGGTTTGAATTCTGCTGGAACAGTTT
>JAZBNU010000266.1:0-2814 GCA_036350815.1 Desulfopila sp. | reverse complement strand
GCATCCTTCACCTCCATGACTATACGAGAACTGAAGCTTTTTATTCATCTGGCAGATACTCTTCATTTCGGCAGGACAAGTCGAGCCTGCAATATCACTCCATCCGGTCTGACACGAGCCATTCAGCGCCTGGAAAACGAAGTGGGGAAAAAGCTGTTCAACCGTGATCAGCGCTCAGTTATCCTTAGCCCGGCTGGTACAATATTTTATACCTATGCAGAGCAGGTTCTGCAGCTATGGCACAAATTGCAGAACGAGCTCAACCACGATACCGCCCTGAGGGGAGAACTTAGCCTGTATTGTTCTGTAACAGCAATTCTCAGCATCCTTCCCGCTCTCCTGGAGAGTTTCAGGAACCATCACCCTGAAGTTCAAATCAGAGTTCAGACAGGAGATGCCGCCATGGCCCTCAGCCGGCTTGTCAACAATGAAGCAGATATCAGTATCGCCGCGCTGCCTGATGAATTCCCAGGTAATCTGCAATGTATAAAGATTATCGAAACGCCGCTGATCTTCATTGCCCCAGGAAGCGATGCCAAAACGATTATATATCATCATGGCCGAATTGACTGGAGCAAAACTCCCCTTATACTGGCTGAAAGAGGGCTAAGCAGAACTCGAGCCGAAGCCTGGTTCCGGGAGAAAAAAATAGTCCCAAATATCTATTCTCAGGTTGCAGGAAATGAAGCGATCATCACCCTTGTCAGCATGGGATATGGGGTCGGCATCATACCCGAACTGGTTCTGCAGAACAGTCCCATGAAGAACAAGGTCCGTATTGTTTGTACCTCTCCGCCTTTGAAACCGTTCTCCGTCGGAGTCTGTACCACCGGTAAAAATATACACAATCCCATTGTCAAAGCTTTCTGGCAGAATGTCAAGGCCAGTATTGCAAAGGGGGACACCCATGACCACAATACTTCTCACCAACGATGACGGCTTCGACAGCGAGGGTATCACCACCCTCTTCAAAAGCCTGAAAAGACTGGGCCGCGTGATTATGATCGCACCGGATCGCGATAAGTCGGCGGTGAGCCATTCACTCACCATGCACCGACCTCTTCGAGTCAAACAACTGGAAAGCGACATATTTGCAATTGACGGCACCCCAACGGACTGTGTCGCACTGGCTTTACAGAAAATTTTACAGAAATCACCTGACCTGCTCGTCTCCGGAATCAATAACGGCCCCAATCTTGGTGACGATATTTCCTACTCCGGAACTGTTTCAGCAGCCCTTGAAGGTACAATGCATGCAGTACCTTCAATCGCCGTTTCCATGGCTGAACGCACCTCCGATTTCAGGTTTGGAGCTGAAATTACGGCACAGCTGGCTTCGTTGACCATCGCGCAGGGTCTTCCAGAAAACACTCTTCTCAATATCAACATTCCCGCCGGGGAAAAAATTGCAGGAATACGGGTGACCAGGCAGGGAAGAAGAATGTGGCGCAACGCCATTCAGGAAACTACAGACCCCTGGGGGCGAAAACTCTACTGGATAGGCGGGGGTTCTCCCTATACCGATTCAGCCACGGACACCGATGTGTATGCCGTCTCTAAAGGCTATGTCTCCGTAACTCCAATTCATTTAGACAAAACCAATCACGAGGGAATCTTTCACCTTAAAGACGACTGGCAATTGGAAAAGTACCACTTTGGTTGACACGAGCTAGTGTTTCAATTACATAGGGAAAAGTCTTATTTTCGGATTTTTAAAGGCAGGGGCTGAGCCCGCGACTCAATTAATATCCAGGTGAGCAAGCCGGGAACACTCTCCACCATCCTCCAGATAGATGACAGGTGCACAGTGAAAATCGTTTTTTATACCGCCGGTGGGACAATTGACAAAGTCTATTTTGACGCAAAAAGCACATATGAAGTGGGCGAGTCTATTCTGCAAGAGATCCTGAGGGAAGGAAATGTCACCTTTACATTCTCCAGTCATATCATCATGCAGAAAGACAGTCTCGACCTTACAGACCAAGACCGAGACATCATCTACCAAACCATTGATGCTGAGCCGAACCGTCTTATTATCCTGACCCATGGTACTGACACCATGGTGAAAACAGCCCAGCACCTGAGCACCTTGAAAAACAAGGTGATCGTCTTAACCGGGTCCATGGCCCCTGCACGTTTCCGCTCCAGTGATGCAGCCTTCAATATTGCCTGCGCCGTTGGAGCGGTCCAGACACTTCCGGATGGTACCTATATTGCCATGAACGGTAGAGTCTTTTCTCCTGAAAACGTAGTAAAAAATATCGAGAAAAACATTTTCACGACACTCCACTGATTCAGAAGAAATGTTTCAATTACTGCAAGGTTGAACCAAATTCTTCAAACACTTTTTCGATGGGAATGGCAAATCCAATGCCTTCGGTATCCTGCAAAATCATAGTGTTCACCCCGCGAACATAGCCGTTTTCATCAATGAGCGGCCCACCACTATTCCCTGGGTTGATGGCAGCATCAGTCTGCAAAAAGACCTGCTGGTCTGTTTCTCGCTGGCGAAAACCTGAAAACACACCTGCGGTAACGGAATGACGCAGCCCAACAGGGCTACCGACAGTATATACTTTATCACCCTGCCTGAGAGGTACTCCTTGAGGCGGCAAAGCCAATTCGCGGCCATCGTAGGAGAAAAGCGCCAGCAATGCCAGGTCATATTTCGAACTTGTCAAAATATACCCGGCAGAATGCTCTGCTCCATCTGAAAGAATGATCGAAATCCGTGGTGATACTATATCTTTTTCCAGTTGGGCAAGACGAGATTCTCCTTCTTCCTGTTGCCTGGTCACCTTGACAAGGTTCTTC
>JAZBNU010000265.1:0-9528 GCA_036350815.1 Desulfopila sp. | reverse complement strand
TAATGCTCTGCCGGCAGCTGTTTGGTGTCGACTCGCTTGCAGAGGGAACCATCTGGGCAATGGTGGATCCTCTGGTAATCGCGCTGCCGGCGTCTGCCGCCGCCACTCTGCTCTTCAGTTTCATCGGCGCAAAAGTTGCAGAAGAGCATGTCGCCCATTGTTTTCGCAATATTAGATGAAGAGCATCCCGGGTGTTTTTGTTCAAATCAAGGAATTTTCAGGAAATCAAGCACAGCCATATAGCCGATATTGCCAGCATTGATTTTCTGAAAATTACGTAAATATTTACATTAAAAGCATATTCCGATAGAGTTTTAATCAACGAAGAACTCTGTCTTGCTTGTTACCGTCGCCTTGATTTGATTGAGAGTATCACTCAACACCTCCAACACCGTTTCCCGAATATCTCCTGCAACCACAAGAACCATTACATCTTCGCCCACGGCAAGGTTTTTCCCTTCATTTATGCTGACCAGAATCTCGACTATGCCCTGTCTCTTTTTCTGGGTTGCAATAATATCGTCCAGTTTTTCTCTGTCGACCTTGACCGAAAGGCCGTGAACTTCTCTGCCATCCCGCGATGATTGACGAACCACCCCGTTATGGCAGAGAATCATGCCGGATTTATGATAATCAGGATGCTTTTTAACCTGCTGAATCAACTCATTGATACCTTTCATTTTCTCCCTCCTCCTTGATATTTTTGGCAAGCCCGGCCTGTTCGACCGGGCCAACTCAGAACGCCTCTCTAGACATAGAGATCATAAAAAATCCGAGCTTAACCATGCCAACAGTACTATTCAATTACCGCACTATTTGCAAGATTGTTTCATCTATGGTAAATACGAGTTATAGGCAAATGCACATTTCACAACACTCATCCAGCGGTGACTTAATGGATAACGATACATCTCCCACCAACAACGAAACCCGAGTGATTCTCGACTCCATTTCGGATGGCGTTTTTACAGTTGATCATGAATTCCGCATCACATCCTTTAACAGGGCTGCCGAAGAGATCACCGGTTTTTCCCGCCGGGAAGCCATCGGCAAACGATGCTCAACAATATTCCAGTCCAATATGTGTGCCGGAGACTGCGCTCTGAAGAAAACCATGACGGAGCATCGCTCATTTGTAAACAGCTCCACCTGCATCACCTCCAGGCAGGGGAAAGTCATTCCCATTTCGGTATCCACCTCTCTTCTCAAGAAGAGCGACGACACCATACTTGGCGGCGTTGAGACATTTAAAGACCAGAGTAGAGTTGAAGAACTCAAGAGAGAATTGACCGGCATGGTCAATGTTGGAAAAATGGTCACTCGAAACCAGACCATGAAACAGATCTTTTCTATCCTTCCCCAGATCGGCGAAAGTGGCTCAACAGTCCTGATCGAAGGAGAAACAGGAACCGGCAAAGAGTTACTCTCCCGTGCCATTCACTCCTATTCAGCCGGAAAGGACAAACCTTTCGTGGCAATCAACTGCGGCGCACTGCCCGATACATTGCTGGAATCGGAATTGTTCGGCTACAAAGCAGGTGCCTTCACCGGAGCCATTCGCGACAAACCCGGTCTTTTCGCCCATGCCGCCAGTGGCACGGTTCTTCTCGATGAACTTGGCGACACCAGTGCCGCTTTTCAGGTCAAACTTCTGCGGCTTCTCGAAGAAAAAGAGTTTCAACCTCTCGGAAGCACCAGCACGGTCAAGACAGAGGCGCGCATAATCGCGGCAACCAACAAAAACCTGAGCGAAATGGTAGAATCCGGTACTTTCCGTCAGGATCTGTACTACCGCATAAATGTGATCCATCTCAAGCTGCCACCTCTACGTCAAAGGTCCGAAGACATTCCTCTTCTCGTTGAAAAATGTATCGAAAAAATGAAGCTGATCAAAGGTGGAGATATAACGGGTATATCGCCGGAAGCATTAGCCATGCTGATGTCACACACCTTTCCCGGCAACATCCGTGAACTTGAGAATATTGTCGAACATGCCTTTGTTATTTGTCGCCGGGGCGCTATCCAGCCAAACCACTTTCCCCCTTTTCTGACGCAGGCTCCGGCCACGATCTCACCGCAGGACAGAGAGTCTCAACAGTCAGCGCCACTGCACTCCGCGGTATACACGGCACAGCGCGACATCATCCTGGAGGCTTTGAAGAAAAATCAGTATAATCGTCACGCTACCGCTCTGAGTCTGGGCATGCACAAATCCACTCTTTACCGCAAAATGCAGAAACTGAACATTCAACTCCCTGAGAATGACGGCCGGTCCTGTCTTCTTTCTCCACCTTCCAGAAACTCGGTTTGACAGCCCTGTCAGGTGTCCAAAGAGATCCCAGCATATAGTCGCAAATATGCGACTATATGCACTGATTATCGTCGCACATAGTCGCATTAATGCAACCATCAAACCGTCTCAAAAACCCTCCCCCCATTGTCTTTATGTGCATTTGTCCGAAAACGCGTCTTTTCCTGTATCACGTGCCATTTGTTCTATTCCGGCACGGCGCTTGCTAGTCCATACGTACGGATTAATAGCGAAACAACACTGTTTACAGGTCAAAATGTTGTAAAACATGGAATAAGGATACCGATATCATGGCAATAGTTTTTTTAGGTCTGCAGCCCACGGCAACCTCGATTCTGAGCAAATGCCTTCATCAAAACGGCAAAGAGACTGAATCCATAGATACAATAGAACAGTTTAACACGATGCTCTCCCAACGTCCCGACGACGTTGAGGCTGTCATAGCAGATGATGCTGAATTAATCGCCCTGAAAAATCTTATCATGCGCAACCCCATGCTCAATATGGGACTTATCAGTCCTAGATCGACCAATGAATTTCATGAAGCAACAGAAGGATATGGGATTTTAATGCAGCTTTCCTCCCCTCCGACAAAAGAAGATGGTATGAGTTTTCTCGCAAAACTGGAATCACTGGCTGCGCTGTACCCGGCACCCAAATCAGGAGAAATGAAATGATAATAAGTGTAGCCAGCGGAAAAGGTGGAACCGGCAAAACAACTGTTTCCACCAATCTCGCCGCTGCTTTAGACAGTAAGGTCACTTTCCTCGACTGCGACGTCGAAGAACCTAACGCCCATCTGTTTCTCCAGCCGCAGATGGAAAAGCAGGAAACGATCTATACCCTTTTACCTCAGATCGATCAGAGTCGTTGCGACCTCTGCCGAAAATGTGTTGATATCTGCAGGTTCAATGCCATCACAATTGCAGGGAAATCCTTCCTTCTTTTTCCAGAGCTGTGCCACAGCTGCGGCGGCTGCCTGGTAGTCTGTCCGCAGAAATGCCTCTCGGAAGGGAAACGCGAACTCGGCCATATCGAAACAGGAACCCGAGGGCCGATCCAGTTTCATAATGGAACTCTTCGCATCGGAGAGGCAATGTCGCCCCCTCTCATCAAGAAACTGCGAAAGCAGTTTGAGAAAAACGGTGATACGGTGATCATCGATGCTCCGCCGGGGACCTCCTGTCCCGTAATTGCCTCTATGCACGGAGCCGACTATATTGTTTTGGTAACAGAACCGACACCATTTGGTCTGCATGATCTCAAACTGGCCCATGAAACTGTGCTGGAACTTGGTATTCCTTGTGGGTTGGTGATAAACCGGGCCAATCTCGGCGATGACGGCGTGCATCAATACTCCCGAGAAAAACAACTTCCCATCCTGATGGAAATACCGTTCAGCAAAGACATTGCCGGGCTCTATTCCCGCGGCCACCTTATCATTGAGGAGATGCCGGAGTGGAAAGAAAAATTCGTCGCCCTTTTTGAAACAATCAGGGAGCAGGTCATGCAAGCAGGGAGTACATCATGAAAGAATATGTCATTATCAGCGGCAAAGGCGGAACGGGCAAGACAAGCCTCACCGCATCATTTGCTCTTCTCGCCCAGGCGCCCATCCTCTGTGATGCCGACGTAGACGCAGCCGACCTTCACCTTCTTCTGCAGCCAAAAGTAGTGGAACATCATGATTTCAGCGGGGGAAACCTAGCGGTCATTAATCAGGAAGACTGTACCCAGTGCGGCACATGCCTTGAACTCTGCAGATTTGAAGCAATATCAACCGACTTTGTCATTGATCCGATACAGTGTGAAGGCTGCGGGGTCTGTGTCGACTTTTGTCCTGAAAAGGCAATAGATTTTCCCCAGCAGAAATGTGGGGAGTGGTACATCTCGGACACTCGTGTCGGTCCCATGGTGCACGCCAGGCTGGGCATAGCCGAAGAGAATTCCGGTAAACTGGTCAGCGTCATCCGGCGCCAGGCACGGCAGATTGCTGAAGACAAAGGTCATGATCTGATTATCACCGATGGCCCTCCTGGAATTGGATGCCCGGTTATTGCCTCTATCACAGGGGCGGAGGCCGTCATTATTATTGTGGAACCGACCATCTCAGGAATGCATGATGTTGAGCGGGTCACCCGCCTCACCAGTCATTTCGGCATACAGGCGATGCTCTGCGTCAACCGCTACGATATCAACCTCGAAATGACTGAAAAAATTGAACAGTTTGCCGAAAAGGAAGATCTGGTCATTTTACCAAAGATTCCCTTCGACCCGGATTTCACTATGGCCATGGTGAAAGGCAAAACACTTATCGAATTTGCACCGGACTCGGCAACCAGCAGTATAATTAAAGAGGTGTGGCAAACCATACTGGACACACCGGAAGCAAAGAGACCTCTAACACTAAAAAAACACGTCTGTTAAGGAGCACGAAATTATGAAAAAGATGAGAATTGCGGTCCCCTCCATCGGCAAAGGGGGCCTTGACGGCATCCGGGCCGGACACTTTGGCCATTGCGATGTCTTCACTGTTATTGATTGCGAAGATGGTGAAATAGTCAATGTTTCCGTTATTGAAAATGTCGAACATGTACAGGGCGGCTGTATGGTCCCAGTTAATCTGCTCGCCGAAAACAACGTAAATGCGCTGCTGGTCGGCGGGATCGGCATGAGACCGCTGATGGGTTTTAAACAGGTTGGCATAACCGTCTTTCACGAAGCTCAACGGGAAGCAATTCAGCCTGTTGTGGCAGACCTCCTTGCCGGAAAAATTCCTGAAATCACCAATGACCAGGTATGCGGCGGCGGCGGTGGTGCATAACATCACATACCTGATTCCGTATACTCAGTTCAGAGGAGCTTTACTATGAAAATTGCAATCACCTCCATGGGCAAAACGCTGCAGGATTCTGTTGATCCCCGCTTTGGCAGGGCCAAGTATCTGCTCATCGTTGACAGTGACACCATGGATTTTGAAGTTCTGGATAATTCCGCCAACATCAATGCCTTCAAAGGTGCCGGAATTCAAACAGCTACCATGATCAGCGACAAAGGCGCCGAAGTACTCCTTACCGGCTACTGCGGCCCCAACGCTTTTCGTACTGCTCAGGCAGCAGGAATCAAGGTGGTTAACGATGTCAGTGGTACTGTAGAGAACGCTCTGCAGCAGTTTCTGCAGGGATCGCTGCAATATAGCGATGCGCCTAATGCAGATGGCCACTGGTAGTTACAATATCTTAAATAGTCTGGATTATGTAATACTTATGACCAATAATGAATTAGATACATTTCTTGACAATCTCCAGGACGAAATCCTCCGAGATGCGCATAATGCATATGGCGAAAAGGGATATGACCGCTGGCTCAACCCAAGTTATCGTCACATCCTTGACAACCCGGACTGTCAGGCAAAACTGACGGGCGAATGCGGCGATTCCATGGAAATGTATCTCAAAATCGACCCTCACAAGCAGATTGTTACAGAGGCATCGTATCAGACTTCAGGGTGTGCCTCCAGTTCAATATGCGGCTCAATCGCCGCAGAACTGGTGCGCGGAAAACCTGTTATGGATGTCCTTGATATGCGTGGAGAAGATATTCTCAGAGAACTGGGCAAATTTCCCAAAGACGAAGAACACTGTGCTCATCTGGCGATAACAACCGTCAAAGAAGCCATCCACAACTATATGCGGCAGACGGTGAAAAAAACCGACAAGGAGCCCGAATAGGTGTTACTTATCAACACCTTGCAGTGTATACCCAACCTCCTCCGGAAAAGGTCCGGTCGCGTGTACCGACCCAGCTCTTTTTCGTAACGCTGCACCTGGGGTATATACGGCAATTAAAGGCATTTCTCCTCTTCCTCCAGGAGATTTGCCTTTTTTTCTGATGCTTCTGTCAAAGGCACTGCTTTCCGGCTTCACTCAGAACGCTTTCGGCAGCACATCATTGTGCCTCCAGAAGGAGAATTCTTCAAATATCGGGAGAATACTCCCTTGCCATTCCGTGTGAAAACGTTCAAGTTTCAGTTCTGCCGGTGTTTTGCCGCTCATTGCCGTTTCCAGCAGAATATCGAGGAAGACTGCCTCGTCATCGCCGCGGTCATTGCGGCAGGCGCGCCGCTGCAGGCCGGATTTTGCAATGTGCAGTACCTCTTCCGCCATTTTCTGTAATGGTCCCCGGGGCGTAAAGGCCTGCAACCCCTGACGGGCGACATCACAGCGGAGCTGCTCCCGCTCCGCCGCGCTCCAGTTTCCAACAAGACGCCAGGCTGCATCCAGACAGTCCTGATCATAGAGCAGGCCAACCCAGAAAGCGGGCATGGCGCAAAGGGTATCTCCGGTACCGGCATCAGCCCCGCGCATTTCCAGATAGCGCTTGAGACGCACTTCGGGAAAAAGGGTAGTCAAATGGTCCTCCCAGTCAGCCACAGTAGGGCGCTCTCCCGGAAGAGCCGACAGTTTTCCCGCAAGAAAGTCCCTGAAAGAATGGCCCGCCGCATCAATATATCGATTATCACGATGGACAAAATACATCGGCACATCGAGCGCATATTCTGCATACCGTTCAAATCCCATCCCAGGCTCAAAAACAAAAGGAAGCATACCAGACCTGTCAGGGTCGGTGTCACGCCAGACGGCTGAACGGTAACTGAGCCAGCCGTTTGGTTTTCCTTCGCTGAACGGCGAATTGGCAAAAAGTGCTGTAGCGAGAGGCTGGAGTGCCAGGGCAACACGAAACTTTTTCACCATATCTGCTTCACTGCAGAAATCGAGGTTAACCTGTACTGTTGCAGTACGCACCATCATGTCAAGGCCAAGAGTGCCGACGCTAGGCATATATCGGCGCATTATCCGGTAACGCTCTTTCGGCATCCAGGGCATTTCGTCACGACGCCACGAAGGCGCAAAACCCATCCCGAGAAAACCGATCCCCAAAGGTTCAGCAACACTTCTTACCTGACGTAGATGAAACTGGATTTCCGCACAGGTCTGATGAAGGTTCTCCAGGGGCGCGCCGGACAGTTCAAATTGCCCCCCTGGTTCCAGGGTAATGGACTGCTCACTGTTTTGCAGAGCAATGATATTCCCGTCTTCCTCAATCGGTTCCCAGCCAAAGTCAGTGCTGAGTGCCTTCAGCAACGCACGGATTCCGGCATTGCCTTCATACTTCAGCGGGGTAAAATCATCAATATGGAAGCCGAACTTCTCGTGTTCAGTTCCTATTCGATGATCTTGCAGTGGTTTGATACCAGACTCCAGATACTCAACCAGCTGGTTCCGGTTTTCAATAGGTAGATGCGTCATAGGATTTTTTGAAAAGGTAGAGGGAACAGCTGCTTCAAGCTGCCGCTGAGAGTGACGGTTACAGGGGAGGTATAGACATACCGCGATATCCAGTCCTCAACCTGTCCCCATGGTGGTATTATATTCAATTTGATCAAGAAAACAAGTCCACCGCGAAGATCGGAACCGACGCCTGTTCTGTGTAAGGTGGCATCCATTTGTTGTCGTGCTGCAGGGATAAAAACGTTTTTCCTGATGAAAAAACAGTGAGATTTATCGATACTGCCCGTACAATTGCAATCCAGCCTGCAACCTATTCGTTTTCCTTTCAATCCGGAGTTGACCATGTCACGATTGCTCCTTATCCTGGTAAATCTTGCGGCAGCCATACTGCTGTCTGCCTGTATTTTCAAACCGCAACCTTTTGACGACAAAAAATGGCTCGAAACGGTGGAAATGACTGATGCTGCGGATCTTTACAGCGAGAATTTTCATGACGGCATCTATTTCAACCCGTGGCTCATCCGAGAAGACCACTCTTTTGCTACCTTTCTCAAATGGAGATTCTCACAGAAACCCTCCTACAGCGAAGAGGCCATACGCAACAAACCTGCTGTCATTCCAGATCTCATGGAACGCATCGCAAAGCTGGAGAGCGACCAGGACTTCATCGCCTGGATCGGACACGCAACCTTTCTTTTCCGGATACAGGGCCAGTACTGGCTCACCGATCCAATTTTCAGCGAACGCGCTCTTCTCCCTAAGCGTGTTACACCACCGGCGATCCAGGCAGAAGACCTGGCAGGTCTGCAGGGAAACCTCAACGTCATCATCTCCCACAACCACTATGACCATCTCGACAAAAACTCCATCCGCAACCTGCCGGCGGCCACATCTTTCTATGTTCCCATGGGACTGAAAAACTCTATCGCCTCCTTTGCTCCGGGACCTGTAGTTGAACTGAACTGGTGGGAGGAAATCGCCCTGGGCGACGATGTCATCCTTACCTGCCTGCCGGCGCAGCACTGGTCGAGGCGTGTTTTTGAAGGATACAACACCACTCTCTGGGCCAGTTTTATGGTGAGCACACCGCAAAAGACCGTGTATTTCGCTGCCGACAGCGGATATTTTAAAGGCTACAGGGAAATCGGCCGGAAATTCACCATCGATTACGCCCTGCTCCCCATAACGGCCTATGAACCTCGCTGGTTCATGCACTATCCGCATATGGATACAGGCGAAGCCCTTCAGGCATTCTCCGATCTTCGGGCAGAATTTTTCATTCCGACCCAGTGGGGTACCTTCCACCTCGGCGATAATCCGCCGGGCCTTCCCCCTCTTGACCTGCAGCGTGACATCAAGGAGATGCACCTGGACCCGGACAGATTCCTGATACTCGATATCGGTGAAATCCGATTGCTTTAACCAGCCGAGGTTGTCGTGGATACGAGGCACGAAAAGCCGGCAGACCACAACATGCAATCTCCGGAATTGCAACCTTTCTCTATATAGACAAACCTGATTACCGCTGAAACTCAGCGTCGTGATTTTAAGGGGGGCAGATAGACACAAAGCCCGCCGCATCGAAGGCAGCAGGCTTTGTGCATGACCCGAAAGAAGAAAATCTCAAGGCTCAGCTTTTTGTCCAGCCAGGCTCTTTACCCTTTTACTTATTCACCAACAGTCTGCCCGGTTCAATTGTTCCGGTTGTTTTTTTTACTTTTTTTACCGCAGAACTATTTGAATTCACCGTATCATTCCGGGAGATCCTGCTTTTCTGAGCGACAGCAATGTTTTTGCTCGAAGGTGGATTCCGATTCTTTTTCAGAGTATTTTTTACTTTCTGGGAAGCCCCCTGGGCCTGACCGGCAGCAACAGAAGGCGTGGCGGCAGCATCCTTTAAGAACATGGTGGTATGCTTTTTCTCCT
>JAZBNU010000264.1:0-4832 GCA_036350815.1 Desulfopila sp. | reverse complement strand
TTCAGGACATGCAAGGAGCAAAGCATCCGCATTGCCGATATCCTCTCTGAGCTTGTGCACGGCATCGGGAACTTCCTGAAGATCGGCATTGTAAAATGGTACCTTGTCTAAATCTGCAAGATGTATCCTTATTTCTGCCGGTGCGTGATTTTTTGCAAAGCGAAGCAGCCCTGAGTTGGTTGACTTTTGTCGCAGGCTACCGCTGATGCCGATAATATGTAGTGGTTCCATGAACATTTCTCCTTTTCTTTGAGCTGCTTTTGGGGTTGGTATTCAATACGCAAGAGGGACCTCAATTGCCAGAACCTGGGTACTGTTTCGTGCCGCGACAACATGGGTGTTGCCTGCTGTCAGCCCTAAACCGTCGCGCCGATAAACAGCATGGCCGTCAATGGTGGCGTTACCTTCAAGAAGAAAGAAATAGACACCATGGTCTTTTCCTTTTTTCTCATAAACTATTTTCCGACCGGCCTGAATATCGGCCAGGGAAAACCAGGCATCCTGGTTTATCCGGACGGTTTTGTCGGAATTCTGTGGTGAGACCAGGAGTTGAAACCTGTTCTTTCTCTCATTCTCATCGAAGCGTTTCTGATCGTATCGTGGGGTGATGTTATTCTCTTTTGGCAGAACCCATATCTGGAGAAAGTTCACCTCCTCAGATGAAGAGTTGTTGTACTCTGAATGGGTTATGCCGCTGCCGGCTGACATAATCTGCACTTCACCGGCAGAAATAATATGTCTGTTCCCCATATTGTCCTGATGCCGTAACGAACCAGATAAGGGAATAGAGACAATCTCCATATTCTCATGCGGATGCGTGCCAAACCCCATTGAAGGTTTTACACTATCATCGTTGAGAACTCTAAGGAGACCGAAGTTTACCCGCTCCGGGTCGAAATATGAGGCAAAGCTGAAAGTGTGTCTGCTGGTCAGCCAACCATGTTCAGCGAGGCCTCTTGATTGATCTGCATGATATATGGTTTTCATACTTTTCTCCTTCGTGTTTCCTGTTGAGAAAAACACAGGATTGTTTCGATGTCGAAATGTGTCGACAAAAAAAACTACCTGAATTTTTTCAATAATTTTCCCAGTGACTCTTTATCGTCTTCACTCAAGAATTCCAGTTCTTTCGCCACAACCTGCGCATGCCGCGGAAATACTTTTGCAATCAGCTCCTTGCCGGATTCTGTCAGGTGCACTGTGACTTTTCGTCTGTCTTCACCAGCCCTGTTACGCACCACCAGATTTTTTTTCTCAAGGCTGTCCACAACTGTTGTGAGATTTGCATTGCTCTTTAAAATTTTCTCACCCAGCTCACTCTGGGAAAGTGGGCCAAGGTGATATATTGCCTCAAGCACACCAAATTGACTGACTGTCAGATTATCCTCTTTTAAATGATTATGCATGCGGCTCGTAGCGGAATTGGTCGCTCGCATAAGCTTTACATATACATTGAGAGCATGCCGCTGGTTGTCTGGTAATCTGTTGTATTTCATTCTGTCGCCACCCATTTATTATTATGTCTGATATTTAGATATCAAAATAAACACCTCTGCTGTTGGGTCAAGGTGTACGATGTATTTTTATGAATGAATCTGCAAAACAGTTACCGTGAGGAGATAAAAGGAAAATTCAACAAAGGTGAGGTAGACTGTGTCAAGCTGGCCTGACCCCTCTCTAAGAAAACATTGCCGGAAGTGACGAGTATGGCAAAATTGAGGATGAGAAATCAGACGTCTGGCGGCATGAGGGAGCTGAGATAAACGAATGGCTTTAAAATCAAGGTCTAGCCATCAGTCAGATTTTTATGGTAAAGGGTTATTCCAGGATGATGCTTTTTCACGCAATCTTCGCAAATACCATGGCTGAATTTAGCTTCTGAGTGTTCATGGATATATTGTTCCATCTGACTCCAGGAGCCCTTGTCGTCTCTGATTTTTTTACAGTGCATGCATATGGGTATGATCCCTTCTAATGTTTTGACTTTGAGCAGTGATTGTTCCAGTTCTTCCTTTTGACTCCGCAGGCGGTATCTAAAATTTGAATCAAATCCGCCGAAGAAGGCAAACCATATCAAGATCAAGCTAAAAAGCACGAAGAGAAAGAGCTCATATTTAAAGTTAAACTCCTGGCGATAATTGAAGTAATCAACGACCAGTAATCCTGCATATAACCCCATCAGGCAGGCTGTTACAGTGAGAAATTGTCGGAATGTCAGGATCAGCATTCCGAAACTGAAAGGAGCAAGCACAAACAGGAATATTATAGGTCGTGCCTCCGGCAGCCAGTACATTGCCATAATGCCGTAAAATGAGGAGAAGACGATTTGTTCACGAGTTAAAGATGGCTCTGGAAAACGTAGATTTGTATTAGTGTAAAACAGCGTGAAGAACAAGCCAATACCGAGCAGGCACCATCCCACAAGTATTGCCCACTGCATGGCATTCAAAGCACCAATCCCCAGACGAGTGATCAGGAATGTAGCCAGAATTGCAACCAAGTATGTAGCCACTGACAACCTAAAGCGCCGCAAACGTAGGTGTTGCGCTCTTGCCACGGAATGGTTTTGGTTTTCTAAAACGGTGCTTTTTGAAGTCATTAGCCCTTCTTTGTATCTATAGGGAAATAAGAGGTTATTTTTTACTTTATGATGTTGCTACCGGGTTAGTCAAGAAAACAACCTAACATTTCTTTCACAATTATTCATAATGATTCAATTTTCTTCCTGGAATTTTTGCAGTTGCTGTGGCAGGCCTTCAGGTTCATCAGTTAAGATATGTCTCAGGGGCGTGACGCTTTTGCCTTTGTCACGTCAAGCAAACACTCTTTATGAACCGGGAGAGAGAATTGCTCCGAGCTTCTTGTGCTCGGCAGAGTTCGCTCTGAAGCGCTCTATCTTGTCGTCAATCTCTTTTCTTACTCGGCCTGATAAGGTCCATCCCAACGGAAAGGGCGCATCGCCAGGGCAGCGGAACAGCCCAAGTTTGAGTACTTCGCCACCCAGAGTGCTGCTAATTTTCTGCGCCAGGGTATAGCGGTGTACCTCGGCAGAATATTGTCTGATGCCGTCCAGTGTCCGCAGAGGTGTCGACAATAATCTGGTCCTTGCCTGAGTGACCGGATCGATCAAATAGTCACAGCTGCCCGCTCCGGTCAATCTGGGAAACATTTCGTCTCTATTGGTGTCATTGGTGATAAACAGGGCATAGGGTTTGATCTCAAGAGGTGGCGACATATTCCCGGCTACCTCGGCGAATGCATCCAGAATCAATTGAGCACCGGCCGCTCCAGAATTGTCGAAATAGCCGCCATCGACCAGTTCTTCAAACTTCCCGTCTGCTAACGGAATTAGGCCATTGGGACTAATAACCGGAAACCTGGCGCTGAGAAAGGCAGCCGTTGCCAGGGACATGCCGACATCCTCCGGAAGTCTTTCTAATACGCCTGAAGCCTGCAGGTGCATTGGACCACCCTGCTCCTCCTGATCTATCCTTAATGGAGTGATAACCCGCAACCTGCCAGTACCTTCAAGTGTTGTGTTGAGCAGCAGGGCGGGATAACCAGATTTGCCTTCCTCTGGCCATAGCCCGGTTATCGGTTCTGTGAAGACCTTTGAGCCGGTTTGCATGAGAAATGAGCGTGCCAGAGCAGTCTCAAGGATGCTTATCCGGTCATCGACTGTCTCGCTGCATGTCGCCAGTTGGTATTTTCCATAACAGGCCGTACTGGTCCAAAAGTCGCGCCAGAGCAAATAGCCAAGCGGGGCCGAAAGAAAGTCCTTGTCAAGCACCCGGGCTGCCGTAGCCTGGTAGCTCTGGTTTATTTCGGCGGCTGCAAGAGCAGCAAATATTGAGACTCCCACAGCACCCCCGGAAACCCCGCTCATGGTTATGGTGTGGCGTATAAAATTAGGATAGTCATCGTTGATGGCACCAAGCAGAGTTGCCGACCAGTAGGCGGCCCTAATCCCCCCGCCATCAGCGGTAACAAAGAACACCGGGTAGGTGCCGTCGTATGCGGCAATTTCATCCCGCCGACTTTCGAGCCAGTTGGTGACAAAGCTATCAACTGTAACAAGCTCATTGCTGCCGTCAGTAAGCAAATGAACAGGGCGCACCCCGAAGCTGCCGTTCCAGATAAAAAAGGCAAATACTGCAACGGCAACCCAACTCAGAAATTTCGGCAGTGCTGCCAGGATTATGACAATAAGCAGCAACAATGAGGTAAAGAGGAGAACCATGGGAAGAGGCCCCATGAACATGCTCATAAAAGCTGGCCAGATAAAGCATAGAATTGCACCTGTTCCAACCAGAAGTCCAAAAACATGGAACGAGAATCGACTCTGTTCGCTGTAAATTGTTCCTTTGGCAGAAAAATAAAGATCGAGTATCAATACCCATAACAGCGAAAAGGCAAGCAGCAGAAAAAGGTCAGGAGACTGGAGGAAGATCAGGTAGATTCCACCGAGGGTTGCAACGGGAACGATATAGATGAAGAAATGAGGATGGAAGGTATTGCTTCTGCCGGAAGGTGGAAAACGAACAAAGAGTGTAATCGGCACCAGCAGGGCAAGGGGCAGAAGATCAAGTTTGGAGACCGCCTGCAGAAAAGCTATGTCAGTAAAGACTTCATCGGGAATAAAGGGAGCCTGTCCGCCCCACACCGAAGCCATTGCCGATGGGTCAAGTTGTTGCGAAAGATAGGGAACCAGCAGTAACAGGTTGCAGCAGACAGCGAGAAAGACCGGGAGGAAGTGAGCGATGGCGGTAAAAGGTTTGCTGGCCGCTGAGCATACCATAGCCACCAGTATCCTGGTCCGGACCTGGACAACT
>JAZBNU010000263.1:0-23566 GCA_036350815.1 Desulfopila sp. | reverse complement strand
CCGAGGCTTTAGCACTTGCGGCAGCTATCACACTGTCGCAGGGGCGTTCGAGTTCCACTTCGCATCCCGGTTCGGGGCTATAGGGAAGCAGAGCTATGCCGTCGGCTCCCAGTTCCATCATTTCCGCACTTATCTTGGCAACATGATCCACGTTGCAGCCTGGATAAAGCGTGGTGAGGATAACGACCTTTATGCCATGAAACTTCAGGGCAGATACAGCACTGCGCTGTTCTTTCAGAAGGAGCTCCGCAGCTTCCTTGAGTTGGATGGTTTTTGCTCCGGGGCGTATCCAGGCAAAAATTTTCTCAAGAATTTCTCGCCGGACTCCTTCGATCTTCATTTCAATATAAGAAACACCCAGCCTGGCGAGGTCCGCCGCCAGTCCAGCGCCGCCTATTCCCATGGTAAGCAGTCCCAGGGGCAGGCCGGGGAATTGGTTGTGGATGCTCTCTAATACATCGAATGTACTCTCCGGAGTCGCCAGCGGGTCTCCTGGACCGGTTATGGCAGCCATGGCTACCGGCGCATTTTCTCTCATGTATTTTTGCAGCAGGAGCAGGGCCTCTTTGGGACTCTGTGGTGGTTTTTTCTTAGCTGGAGGGGCTGAAAATCTCGTGCGCGCCGTCAATTGAGGCGCGGTTTGCAGATGAATAATAGTACCGTTTTCATAGCCGCAAGAGAGTGTCGTAGTCGTAGAAGAGTGCCCGTATGTCATTTTCCTCACCTTTACAAAAGGCTGCAGGCAGCAGGAATCTGCTGCCTGCGTTTTGACCTGGATTTGTCGATGCCTAAAGAACAAGCTCAAATTTTTCTTCAGGGTCATCCCGGTCTTTGCGATCAAGCAGAGCGTTAAGGATTTGCTCAAGAAGCCGTAAGCCGCCTTTGTACCCTACGGTGGGAAAATGCTGATGGCCCTGTCGATCGAGGATAGGAAAACCCCAACGGACGAAGGGCAGATCTTCATCTCTGGCGATGTATTTGCAATATGTGTTACCGATAATAATATCCACCGGTTCATTCTTGATCCATTGATGCAAAAGAAACATGTCTCCTGCTGCTTTTACATTGATTGTGATTCCTGCTTCTTCTGCAATTTCGGTAATACATTTTTCAAATTTTTTGCCTGGTGTCCCGGTGACGATATGAACAGGCTGCATATCGATGGAAACAAGGAACTCCGTCATGGAGATGAGCTGGTCAGGGTCTCCCACCAGGGCGACTTTTTTTCCATAAAAATACTGATGCATATCCGATATCATATCAACCAGCTTGCCGCGTTCCTTGACGATTTCGTCGGGTACGGATGCGCCGGCCACTGTTCTGAGCACATCAATGAAGCGGTCGGTGGCTTTCAGGCCGAAGGGCATATCGAGTATGGAGCAGGGTACTTTGCATTTGGTGTCCAGGAGACGTGCGGCATCCGCGGAGCACCACTCTCCAAGGGCAAGAGTGCCTATGCTGCTGCCGCTTGCCTTGATGTCGCTGACAGTGCATCCCCCGTCGGGAAACATCTTGTATTTGCCGGTAAGCGGTCCGTCGAGTACACCGGAAGTGTCAGGAAACATGGTTATTTCTGCTCCAAGCATGGCACAGAGACGCTTAATCTCCTCCATGTCGGAAGGTTCCACCCAGCCCGGGATAATGTTGATTTTGCCGTTCTTTTTCGTCGACGGTTCTGCCAGTGCTGCCATGGCTTTAACCATGTTAGAAAAGCCGGTAACGTGAGAACCGACATAGCTGGGCGTTGGGGCTCCTAATACGGTTTTTCCTTCAGGTACTTTCCCGTCTTTTCTCGCCTTGTCGAAGATCTGGGGCAGATCGTCTCCAATGGTTTCAGAAAGACAGGTGGTGTGTACTGCAATAGCCTCCGGTTCATAGACGGTGAAGATGTTGTCAATGGCCTGAATCAGGTTGGCCTGGCCGCCGAAAACCGAGGCTCCTTCAGTAAAAGAGCTGGTCGCTGCGGAAACAGGCTCTTTGTAGTGCCGTGTCAGGGTGCTGCGGTGGTAGGCGCAACATCCCTGGGAGCCGTGGCTGTGGGGGAGACATCCTTTTATGCCCAGTGCTGCGTACATCGCCCCGATGGGCTGACACGTCTTGGCTGGATTTATCATCAACGCCTTTCGTTCTTTAATCTCTTTTGGTGTGTGTCGTAGTAACATTTTTACCCCTTTCTGATGAAGTTGTATGTCTCATCATCCTTTTCCCCGAACCGGGGTAATTGGTAGAATGGTCTTCTTGTAAGAGTGTGCAACCGGGAATCTCTTGTCTGAACTCAGGTCAGTGGTATTATTCCCATACATAAGTTGCAGAGAGTTCCGGCTTTTCCTGCCAGGGGGCCTTCATGTATTTCCACACCTTGCTGTTGACCAGCCGATCGATCTCGAGGTAGAAGTTCACAGCCCCTTTGAATCCGGCATAAGGCCCGCCTGAATCATAACTGTGCAGCTGTTTCATGGGGACACCCAGTTTTTGGATGGAATATTTTTCTTTTATACCGGCGCAAAAGAGATCCGGTTTCATCAGCGCGACGAGTTTTTCCGCCTCGTACTGGTTGAGGTCATCGATAACCAGGGTGTTGTCAGGCATCATCGGATTCAATCCTTCATAGGACTTGAAATCAACTCCGGCTTTTTCAAGGGCAGCAAGTTCCTCTTCTGTTTTGCGCGGCCGGTACAGTTGCGGGTCGGCTTCAACGTGAATTTCCTCTATGTTTCTGCTGTCTGCATCGACTTTCAGCGAGGGTAGAATCTCGCGCCCTTCATAGTCATCCCGGTGTGCAAATTCGTATCCGGCAGAGATGGTTTTGATACCCAGTTCATTAAAGAGTTCCTGATAATGGTGTGCCCGGGAGCCGCCTACAAAAAGCATGGCGGTTTTGCCTTTTGTTCTTGGATAAACTTCTTCAAGAGTTTTGGTAACAGCCGGCATTTCTTCCTCTATGACCTTTTCAACCTGATCAATAAGCTCCTGGTCATCAAAATAGCGGGCGATTTTGCGCAGCGATTTTGCAGTAGCCTCCGCTCCGATGAAATTAACCTTGATCCAGGGGATACCGTATTTTGTTTCCAGCATATCGGCTACATAGTTGATGGAGCGATGACACATGACACAACTGAGATCCGCCTGATTTGCTGAAGCAAATTTGTCATAGGTGGCATTGCCGGAAAAAGTGGAAATATTTGTGATTCCGCATTTCTCCAGAATACGGTCAATCTCGAAGCCGTCACCGCCGATATTGTATTCTCCCAGCAGGTTGATTTTGAATTTTCCGCTTTTTTCCGTATCGCTTTTGCCGACCACATGCGTAAAGACCTGATTGTTGGCAATATGGTGCCCGGCTGACTGGGATACACCTTTGTAACCTTCACAGCTGAAGGCGAAAACATTACAGTCACCAAACTTTTCACGCATTTTTTTGGCCACGGCATGAATATCATCACCGATCAGGCCCACCGGACAGGTGGCAAAAACAGCTATGGCTTTAGGGTGAAAAATATCATAGGCTTCCTGGATGGCAGCCTCAAGTTTCTTCTCTCCACCGAAAATAATGTCGGAATCCTGCATGTCGGTGGACATGCAGTAAGTGATATAGTTCGAGTCGGTGTCGTTTTTGGCATCGGTTTGGTTGCGTCTGGTCAGCCAGGCATAAAAACTACAGCCGATGGGGCCGTGGACAAGGTTGACGATGTCGCTGGTCGGGCCCATGATGACCCCTTTGCAGCCGGCATAGGTGCAACCGCGCATCGTGATTATTCCGGGTATCGTTCTGACGTTGGCAACTATTTCCGGAGTGGAATTTTCCATGGCCTCGTTGACCATTATCTGTTTGGCGCGTTTCCGGGCAACCTTGGCAGGATACTTTTCCAGCAGCTTTTCTTTGACATTGTGCGGGTCCCACTGCACCAGTTTATGTGCTTTTCCCATGATAATTTACCTCGTTTGTTATCCTATAGATGCAGTTCCTGTCTCGCCGGTGCGTACGCGGACAGCGTCAGCAACAGGCATAATAAAAATTTTACCGTCGCCGGGTTTGCCCGACTGATTTGCGCCGATGATAGCCTCAACAACGCTATCAACTTCATCGTCCTCGACAACAACAGTGACCATACGCTTTGGGTAAAGCTTACCTTTTTCGCCAAGGAGAGTGGCCGCTTCTTCATACCCTTCTTCAGCTCCTTTGATGAGCTTGCGGTTAACGAAGCCAAGGCCTCTGCCCTGCGCTTCGTGGGCGAAAAAAGCGTCTATACCCGCTTCGGTCAATGCCGCTTTGGTTTTATTCATCATGTTCATGCGAACTACGGCGATTACCTCTTTCATGCCACCTCCTCCACGGCGGTGTCCTCTCTGACACCGGAGCTGATGGTATAAACATCTTCCACATCGGCGATAAAAATTTTCCCATCGCCGAAAGCACCTTTTTTTCCTGAGCGGGCCGCCGCCATGATAGTGTTGATGACGAAGTCTTTATCTTCTTTTTTCACAACACTCATCAGCATGGTTTTAGGGATTTCGTCATAGGTTACTTCGCCGATTTTTATGCCGCGCTGTTTGCCGCGACCGGTTACTGAATATTTGGTTACTGCTGGAAATCCTGCGTCCATCAATGCCGCGAGGACGTCATCAGCTTTTTCCGGGCGGACAATAGCCCTTATCATGATCATCATGGTGTTTTCTCCTTTTTAAGGGGTAGTCTGAAAGGATGGAATCTCGATAGTGTCGTTTTTACAAGTGATTATTACGCAGTTTCTTATGCTTCCAACAAACCGAAATCCAGAAGGAGCTGCTCCAGTTCTTCTATGTCCAGCGGGGTCGGCACCACAAACATGGTGTTATTGTCAATGGCCCTGGCCAGTCCGCGATATTCATCTGCCTGGGGTGCCTGAGGATTCCATTCAATTACGGTTTTTCTATTGATTTCAGCCCGCTGTACATCGTTGTCCCGAGGAACAAAATAGATCATCTGGGTGCCGAGCTTACGGGCCAGTTCTTCTATCATCTCTTTTTCGTTGTCGACGTTTCGAGAGTTGCAGATTAAACCGCCCAGACGAACCCCGCCTGACTGCGCATATTTCATGATGCCTTTGCAGATATTGTTGGCAGCATACATCGCCATCATTTCACCGGAACAGACAATGTAGATCTCTTCTGCTTTGCCGTCTCTGATGGGCATGGCGAACCCGCCGCAGACAACATCGCCTAAAACGTCGTAGAAAGCGTAATCCAGCCCTTCGCTTTCTTCATAGGCTCCCAGTGATTCCAGCATATTGATGGAGGTAATGATACCTCTGCCTGCGCAGCCGACACCAGGCTCAGGGCCGCCGGATTCAACGGACCATGAACCTCCGAAGCTTGGTTTCCGGATATCATCAAGTTCAACATCTTCGCCTTCTTCGCGCAGGGTGTCGAGGACGGATTTCTGGGCAAGACCACCAAGGAGCAGTCTGGTGGAGTCCGCTTTCGGATCGCAGCCGACCACCATGACCTTGCGTCCCATTTCTGCAAGTCCTGCCACAGTATTCTGTGTTGTTGTTGATTTTCCTATTCCGCCTTTTCCGTAAATTGCGACCTTCCTCATGAGTATCTCCTTGTTTGTGATAATTCCGTGTCGCGAGTCTGCTTTGCATTGTGATCTCTTTCCAATGAAAGTTTGACGCTATTCCTGGTTGTGATCTTCCTTCAGCAAGGGGCGTGCCACTTGGTGGCAATAGTAATAAGTAGAATAATAACGTGTGTATATGATTGTTTTATTCTCTGGTGTAGGGGGTTTGAGGAAAATGACAATCGTCGCTATTTCGTAGATTTTCTACACTATTGTAGCGATGTGACAGGTGTCCCGCAGTCACAAGGTGATTCTCAGATTCAGTTCTGTCTGAAGAGGCGGCTGGTATTAAACAAAATCCTGATTACCCCTGAAACTCAGCATCGTAATGTTAAGGGGGCGGGCGTGGCTGCAGCCAGGACGGCTGCAGTCACGCCCCCATGGATGGGTTTATGGCGACCCGTGAAAAGAGTGATCCTGCCCCATAAGGGTTGCTGATCTTTAGGGGTGATCAAAACAAAAACAAAATTGTAAATCTTGATATGCCTTTATAGGGTTGCTTGGTAACATAATATCAGATAATTACTGTTGATTCAGTTCCTTGTTGAGTGTGGCATGACATTTGCTTGTGTTGTTTTGTTTCTTTTAAAATACATGTTTAGGGTGCAGATGTACCGGAGGGATTCAAATGAAGTATATCGATAACAACAGGGTGTCGGCAGGAAATGCTACGCAGGGCTTGGAGCTGTCGGCATTGCACAGAATTACTGAGCTGATCGGCAGTGCGGTAGATCTGGAAAGCACCCTAGAGAGGATTCTTGAGGTCCTCAATGACACTCTAAAAATGGAGCGTGCCACCTTGCTGCTCTATGATAACGCCAGGCAGAGCCTGGTAATAACAGCATCCTGTGGTTTGTCGGAAGAGGAGGAGATGCGTGGTGTATATCGTCCGGATGAGGGGGTGATCGGACAGATATTCAGAACACGTTCACCTTTTGTGGTGCCGGACATTCAAAGTGAGCCCCTGTTCCTGAACAGAACTGGAGCCAGAAGTGATGTATGCCGCGATACCGTTTCGTTTCTTGGTGTTCCTGTCATGGTAAATTCAAGGCCTGAAGGGGTTCTCACGGTTGACCGTCTTTTTGGTGACGATATATCATTTGAGGAGGATATCCGTTTTCTTTCAGTGCTGGCCACATTGATAGCCCAGTTTCTCACTCTTCATAAGGAGATTGAAAAGAAAGAGGCGCATCTGATCCAGGAGAATGCATCGCTAAAGGCAAGGATTCACCAGATCCATGATGGTCATTATATAATTGGTCATTCCAAACCGATGCAGGAGGTTTTTAGTGTCATTTCCAAAATATCGAAAAGCAACGTCACGGCGTTGCTGCTTGGTGAATCCGGCACGGGGAAGGAGCTCGTTGCCAGGGCAATTCATGAAGGCAGTGAAAGAAAAGATGAAGCGTTTATAAAGATAAACTGTGCTGCTCTGCCTGAGACCCTGCTTGAGAGTGAGCTGTTCGGCCATGAGAGAGGGGCCTTCACGGGAGCGCATGCCACCAGACCAGGCAGGTTTGAGCTGGCGGATGGCGGTTCTATCTTTCTTGATGAAATAGGGGAGATGCCTCTTGCGCTACAGGCCAAAATGTTGCGCATACTTCAGGAAAGACAGTTTGAGCGTCTAGGTGGAACAAAGACGTTTGAGGTCGATGTGCGCGTGGTGGCAGCCACCAATGTCAGTCTTGAAGAGGCCGTGGCGCAGGGAAGATTCAGGGCCGACCTGTACTATCGGCTCAATGTCGTTCCAGTAGTATTGCCACCTCTGCGGGAAAGAAAAGATGATATTCCGCTCCTTTTTAACCACTTTCTCAGCAAGAGTAATGAGAGAAATAACAAAGACCTTAAAATAACATCGGAACTGTTAGATTTCCTGTTGAATTATCATTGGCCAGGAAACGTTCGTGAAATGCAGAACCTGGTTGAACGCATGGTCATTCTGGCTGAGGGAAATCGACTAACCCTGGAAGACCTGCCCGCCAATATTCACCATTCTACCAGGCTGTTTAAGGAAACTCCCGGGGGAGGTCCTGCCTCGTATGAGGTGCTTTCCCGGAAATCAGGTAAGCCGCTCTCGGAGATGGAAAAAGAAGAAATAAAGTCAGCCTTGATGCGTAACGGCTGGGTGCAGGTTCGTGCTGCCCGGGAGTTGGGGCTTACGCAGCGCCAGATGGGATATCGTATAAAAAAATATGGCCTTAACCGTTACGATTCGTTTCGGGAGAAATAAGAGCAGGCTCTGTATGTGCTTTTCCGCTGGGTGAGCTCTCCTCAAGAGCTCGATTCCGTATCCCTCCCCCTCCCTTTTTTTTGAACACTACAGAAAACTTGATTTTTCCCGGTGATTTTTCCCCAGAAAAACCACAGTACTGAGTTTCAGGGGGGGGATCAGGTTAGAAAATATCATTTGTCTGTTTTTCCATGATGCTCACACGGAGCAGTCACTTTTTCTTTCTGGTCAGGGGGTGCTGGTAGTGTTTCAAGCTGAAACATAAAATACCCTGACTACCCCTAAAGCTCAACACCTTGATTTTCTGGGGGCAGGATTGCTCTTTTCTCGGGGGCTGCAGTCTGGATGGCTGCAGGCAAGCCCCCATGGATAGGTTTATGGCGTCCCATGAAAAGAGTGATCCTGTCCTACAAGGGCCCGCTGATCTCAGGGATCGTTAGATAAAATATTACAAATATGTAAATTTTAAAAACACAATCCTACATAAATGTTGTTATTGTCGTTACTGTAGGATGGGTCATTCAGCTGTTTATCTTCTATGTTTATGAAATATAAGAACAAAAGAAGTTATTCAAGAGAGTGGCATGATGATTGAAAATAGAGAGGCCAGGTATGGCGCTGTTTCTTACTTCGCTGCACAATGGCTGCAGACTTACATTTACTCATTCAGGAGGAAAACGTTGTGAAAGCACGAATTACATTAAAACCGAAAACCTATTGGGGCGGAGCCGCATTTTTAGCGGTTCTGGCTGCCGGGATCCCGGCATTGGCAGAGGAAGCGAATGTTGCCGAAACCGTTATTCACCTCGCCTATTCCATTGACACCTTCTATTTTCTGATGTCAGGTGCGCTGGTAATGTGGATGGCCGCAGGATTCGCAATGCTTGAGGCTGGGTTGGTACGCAGCAAGAATACCGTTGAGATCTTGACCAAAAACGTTGCTCTGTACTCTATCGCCTCTATAATGTATATGGTAGTAGGGTATAATATCATGTACGGCGACGGCAACGGTATTATTCCGGGATTAAGCTTTTTCCTCGGGCCGGATAATGGTGTTGACGATGTTTTAAGCAGTGGCGGGGAGACCTACTATTCAGCAATGTCTGATTTCTTTTTCCAGGTTGTCTTTGTCGCCACTGCCATGTCGATAGTTTCTGGTGCGGTCGCAGAACGGATGAAACTCTGGGCCTTTCTTGCCTTTGCCGTGGTGATGACCGGTTTTATCTACCCCGTACAGGGCTATTGGAAATGGGGCGGTGGCTTCCTCGATGGTCTTGGATTTCTTGACTTTGCAGGTTCGGGTGTAGTTCATCTTTGCGGCGCTACTGCCGCAATTGCCGGAGTCATATTGCTCGGACCTCGTGCCGGGAAGTATGTAAAAGGGAAAATACATGCCATACCTGGCGCCAATCTTCCTTTAGCTACTCTTGGTACATTTATTCTCTGGCTGGGCTGGTTCGGCTTTAACGGCGGCTCTGAATTGAAGATCAGTAATATAGAAGAAGCAAACGCAGTTTCGATGATATTTGTTAATACGAATACTGCAGCAGCAGGCGGCCTGGTGGCGGCAATGATCCTCTCGAGATTCTGGTTTGGTAAAGCTGATCTCACCATGGCCCTTAACGGTGCACTGGCTGGTCTGGTAGCTATTACCGCGGAACCACTGACCCCGAGTCCTTTGCTTGCCACGATGGTAGGTGCTGTCGGAGGGCTGATTGTGGTCTGTTCCATCATTTTTGTCGATAAGGCGAGAATAGATGATCCGGTAGGTGCGATTTCTGTTCACGGCGTGGTGGGCATATGGGGGCTTCTCGCTGTTTCATTTACTAATCCAGACGGTTCGCTTGTTGCGCAGCTCATCGGCATTGTGGTGATTTTTGCCTGGGTGTTTGCCACAAGTTTTATTACATGGCTGATAATCAAGATGGTAATGGGTATCAGGATAAGTGAAGAGGAAGAGCTTGAAGGTGCGGATATTGCTGAGTGCGGCCTGGATGCCTATCCTGAGTTTACCAAAGACTGATAAGAGGAATATCATGAAAAAAATTGAAGCGATTATAAAACCCTTCAAGCTGGAAAGCGTGAAAGAGGCCCTTAACGATCTTGGCATAACCGGTATGACAGTCTCTGAAGTCAAAGGGTATGGCCGTCAGAAAGGACATAAAGAGGTCTATCGTGGTGCGGAATATCAGGTCGAATTCAACCCCAAGGTGAAAATCGAGCTGGTGGTATCTGAAGACATTTCCGCCAAGGTTGTATCGACTATACGCGAAGCTGCAAATTCTAATAAAATTGGTGATGGCAAGATCTTTGTCCTGCCGGTTGAAAATGTTGTTCGTATCAGAACCGGCGAGAGCGGAGTGGATGCGATATAAAAAGCATTTCTCGAGAGCTTTGTGATCCATCCGGGGGAACGCGCCAGATGGAGGTTCTTGGGAAAATTGTAAGAAGAATGATAACATACCGCCCCCTGTTTTGCAGCAGGGGGCGGTATCTGTTTACATGCTGCTGTTCTGTTGTTGCAGCTGATTTTTGAGGGTTTCTATTTCTATTTCAAGCTTCCGGATCTGGGAGTGTAACTGTTCGGTTGCGGTGGTGTCCTCATTGATAAGCGGAGGTGCCGTTTCATACATTACGGCTCTTCGCCTGAACCCCCGGCATCCTCGTCCTCCCATAAAGCGGTCACCACCATAGCCCTGTCCGCCATAGCCAGCTCCGCTATGGGTTTGGGATGTGTTTGCATCCGAAAGCTCACTGCCTGTGAAGCATCTTCCCATTTTCCTGCCTGTCATCGGTCCCTCATTCATTGGTCCTCTTTGATTAAATCCCGGCATAATAGCACCTCTTTGATAAAAGTATTGGATAATACAGTCCTCAGGAAAGTTGAATGCTTGTGATTTTTCCGGGGGCTGCGGTAAAATGATTGTTGTCTCCATTTTTTCAAAAGTGTAATGTTCATGCAGCAGGAGAAAAAATGGAAAGGGAGTTTGAGAGAAAGTGCAGCAGAGCTTCACTTCAAGACTGCCTGCCTCCTCCTTTCCCTCGTCCGCGGCCACATCCTTTTCTCTTGCCTGAAGAGAAGCCTTGGCCTTGACCCTGGCTATTTCCCCGGTTTTGGCTCGCGTCTGGTTCGCAGGGTGGAGTGTCACGATTATTCTGCTGATCTGGTGTTTTGATGTTTTTCTTCATATCTGCATCTCCTGAAAAGAGTGGTGAAGCGGAGGAATCCTCTTCGGCGAAACGACGCTGCCTTCTTCTGCCGGACCCACCAGCGTGTCTGTGTCCATGCCCTTTGACCTGATAACACCCACCAGTTACCTGGAGCTGTAAACCCTTGACCAGTGCCCTGGCGAGAACATATCTGGCTGCCTTCAGCACGCGCCCAAACGTCTGGCGCGAAACCCCCATGTGGCTTGCCGCCTGGGCCTGGTCGAGCCCTTCGAAATCAGACAATCGGATTGCCTCAAATTCTTCAACTGAAAGGATAATTTCTTCTGCTTTCCCGGATATATTCGGCCTGAATCCTTCCACGCTTGGCGGTGATGCGATATTTCTGCGTAATTTGGGGCGCGGCATTGGTTCTCCTGGTGGTTTTGGTTATGGTCATTTGATCATAATATGACACCCCGAGAGGATGTTGTCAAGGGGTATAATGGTCATATGTGCGAAAAGTGGGGCGGCGAACATTACACCAGGAAGCCCTGGTGAGAAAGTTTGGTCTGCTTTTAGTTTGTATTGCAATATTGCCAAACTCACCATGGATTTGAGGAGCGGTTAGACCGGTTGACCTTGGGTAAACCTTAGGTCTCGACCTTTTCCGTTTCCTGATTATCGCTATTAATTTTATGTTAATGAGTTAAAAAAGAGTTGTAAAAAAAGGAGAAAAAGCTAGTTTTTGCAGAGAGTCTTGCCTGGAGCCGGAGCGTGTACCGGGGTAATTAAATCAGGATAATCATTGATTGATAAGGTGTCTCAATGAATAAACATCTCAGATATGCTGTTGCTGTTTTCTTAGGCCTTTTCCTTCTGTTTCCACAGGTTCTTTATGCAAATAGTGTGGTCGGTTTTACTTTGATCAATGCCGACAGCAATGCAGAGATCGGTTTGATCAGGGAAGGAGATATCATCAATCTCAGCACGCTGCCTTCTGAAAATATCAATATTCGTGTCAATACCAGCCCCGCAGTTGTCGGGAGAGTAGAAATTTCTCTTCAGGGAGCTACGGTAGTTGCAAGGACCGAGCAGGCTGCGCCATATGCTTTGTGGGGGGATAATGATGGCAACTATTCAGCGGGGAAATTGAACCCAGGGAGCCACATCCTCAATGCAATACCTTATGAAAACAACAGTGCCGGTGTAGCTTTGCAGATATCCTTCAGTGTTGTTGATACCGCTTTGACAATGCCCAGAGCTGATGCCGGAAAAGACCGCTTCCTCTTTCCACCCGATGATCAGGTAGTTCTTTATGGCAGCGGCGATGACCCTGATGGATTCATTGAGAGCTTTCTCTGGACGCAGGTCGATGGGCCTGGCGGGGCAGTGCTCAATGGCGAAGAAACTGAGAAACTGGTTCTTTCCTCTCTCTATGAGGGAACCTATACCTTTCGGTTTACCGTCAGAGATAATGACGGCAATACGGCCTTTGATGAAGTCTCTGTTTTTGTTTTTGCCGCATCTGGTGGCCCGGAAGCCCCGATACCGACAGGCGAATTGAAAAAATGGCATAAGGTGACTCTCACCTTCGAAGGTCCTCAAACCGCTGAAGAAGCTGCGCTAAACCCGTTTACCGACTATCGACTGGATGTTATTTTTGTGAACGGATCCTCGCAGTATACTGTTCCAGGATATTTTGCCGCAGATGGTGATGCCGGCAACAGTGGGGCTTCTCAGGGAAATAAATGGCGGGTCCATTTTTCTCCTGATCGTGTTGGTACCTGGCATTATATAGTTTCTTTCCGGACTGCTGCCGCGATCGTGGCTTCTGCAGATTCCCAGGAGGGTGAAGCTGTTGCTCCGCTTGATGGAATGATAGGCAGTTTTTCTATTGCTCCTACCGATAAAACCGGCCGTGATCACCGTGGTAAAGGACGATTGCGGTATACCGGCGGCCGCTACCTTCAGTTCGCCGAAACTGGAGAATATTTCTTGAAGCAGGGGGCTGATGCGCCAGAAAACTTCCTGGCTTATGATGGATTTGACAACACCCCTGACAATGGAGGGCGTAGAAAATCATGGCTCCCTCATGTTGGTGACTGGCAAAATGGAGATCCGACCTGGAAGGGTGGGGAAGGTAAAGGAATAATAGGCGCTCTCAATTACCTGGCCTCCGAGGGGATGAATGCCTTCAGCTTTTTGCCCATGAATATAAATGGTGATGATCGTAATGTTTTTCCCTATATTTCAGAGAGCGCTGCTCATCGTACCCGGATGGATTGCTCCAAACTTGACCAATGGGAAAAGGTCTTTGAACATGCAGACAGAATAGGTCTGTTTCTGCATTTTAAGACCCAGGAGACAGAAAATGAGCTCCTGCTGGACAACGGTAATCTGGGAATAGAGCGGATAGTGTATTACCGTGAACTTATTGCCAGGTTCGGCCATCATCTGGCTTTGAACTGGAATCTGGGTGAAGAAATCAACAATGCCTCAACAGCTCAGAAAAAAGCATGGGCGCAGTATTTTTATGATAATGACCCCTATAATCATCATATTGTGATTCATAACGGCAGCAACCATTATGATCTGCTCGGAGAGAATTCGAAGCTCACCGGATTTTCACTGCAGACCAGCAGAGAGGATTTTTCTCAGGTTCATGATCGGGTCAAAAACTATCTTGACAGATCGGCTGCGACCGGAAAACAATGGGCTGTGGCCTGCGATGAACCGGGAGATGCCGGACATGCTTTGCGGCCTGACAATGATGCCGGCAATAGCCATGTTGACGGCCGCAAAAACGCTCTTTGGGGGACTCTGATGGCAGGCGGATGGGGGAACGAGTGGTATTTTGGTTATCAGCACGCCCATTCGGACCTGACCTGTGAGGATTTCCGCAGTCGTGACAGGTGGTGGGATTATTGCCGGATAGCGCTGGCTTTTTTTAAAAATCACTCCCTCCCATTTTGGAAGATGTACAACAATAATATGTTGTCAAGTGCTTCTGAGGACTACTGCATGTTTCTGCCGGGCCAGGTCTATGCGGTTTATCTGAAAAACGGTGGTGCCACCAGTTTGGACTTGCGGAATATATCAGGAGTATTTCAGGTGCAGTGGTATAACCCACGCAGTGGCGGAGCACTGCAAAACAGTTCGATTACGACGGTTCGTGGAGGAAGCTGGGTTAATCTTGGTCACCCACCCTCATCTGTAAATCAGGATTGGCTTGTTCTTGTGAGAAAGATGAACAGCAGAGTCGATGCAACGATTAGCCCAATTCTGTTGCTTTTGCAGCAGCAATGAGTGGCTCGAAGAATCTCAAAAAGATAATTATATATTATCAAAAGTTTATATCATGTTGGCTAGTCCTTAATCATTTCTGCCAGCCAGTCGGCTATGTCGTTTCTGCTGAGGTTTTCTTTTAAAAGAAATTCGCGGATACTTTTCATTGTGGCGTCATCAATGGAATCGCTTAAGGTGCACCCAAATGTTTCACAATAGGCTTTGATGGCCTTTCTGCCTGCTTTGTGGCTGAGCAGGAGTCTGCGAGTGGCTCCGACGGTTTCAGGAGGATAGGGTTCGTAGGTTGCCGGGTTTTTCTGCAGGGCATAGAGGTGGAGTCCGGTTTCACAGGTGAAGATATCTTTGCCGAGGACAGGCTGGTTGGCAGCTATAGGTCGACCAGATATAACGGCAACGTATCGGCAGAGTCGTGGAAGCGGTTCCAGGTTAAAAGGGACGTTCTTCTTTATACGGAGATATCCAGCAACTTCTTCCAGTCTGGCGCACCCGCATCTCTCTCCTAGCCCCAGCAGGGTCACATCGGCACTGCCTGCTCCGCTTTCCAGAGCGGCTATTGCATTGGCACTTGCCATGCCGAAATCGTTGTGGGTGTGTATGGCGACAGCGCAGTTTCCTCCAATTGAACAGATGCTGCTGACCAGTGCAGCTACTTCACCGGGAGAAGCTGTTCCCACAGTGTCGGCAAACCGTAGGCGAACTGCTCCGAGCCTGCCTGCCAGCCGGGCGATATGGTGAAGAAAAGCGGACTCAGCCCTGAAAGCATCCTCAAGACCGACAGCTACGGTCATGCCCAGTTCGTGGGCAAGGGTCATGGCACTGACAAGACAGGCTTCGGTTTCAGTTCTGTTTTTTCCTAATTTTTCGCGCATCAGGATATCTGAAACCGGAAGAGAAAGAGAGAGAATGTCGGGAGCCAGTGTGGCGGCGTAGCGTATGTCGCTGCTTTTGCAGCGGGACCAGAGGGAACACACCAGCTGAGGATGAAAACGTCTGCAGTGCAGAAGCAGCCCGGCGTTGCAGTCAACGAGAGGTGAGGCGATGCCTATTTCCATTTCGTTGATTCCTACTGCAGCGAGTCCGTCGATTATCTGTTTTTTTTCTTCCAGGGAGAAAGTGACGCCGAGGGCCTGCTCTCCTTCTCGGAGGGTTGTGTCGAGTATGGAGGGCATCATAGGCATTTTCCTGCAAGGTATTGGTGAAAAAATGTTGGAGCAGTGGTTAAGAGGACAGGATGCAGTTCTTGATCCAGTCAAAGTTTTTCAGGAGAGAATAGCAATAAAAATGCCATGCGGCATATTTGCAAAAATTGAAGCTGTTAGCGTGCAAAGTCAATGTGTTGGGTGTTGCTGCTCATCACGTGAGATGCTGGTGTTGTGTTGTTTTGCTGCAAAACCGGAAACAAAAGAGAAGGGAAAGTACAAAATTGTATGGTAAGTGGCGCTTTTTTCAGGGAAGGCTGCTCTAAATGGCAGCCTTCCGTGGAGTTGCCACCGCTCAGTCTTCCAGAGCCTGAAATCGTTGCATAAATTTTTTGTCGATATAGTCTTTAACCGAAAAAGAAAGCTTCCCTCCCCAGACAAAGGGGCCTTTCTGCAGGGCGCCGAATCCATCACCGAGATTGAAAATCAGTAGGTAGTTACCCCCGGGATCAAATTCCTCCATTTGGGTGCCGTTGAGGCAGGCAGAGATATTGTGGAGCAGCACAGGGTTCTGCCGTACCGCATAGACGCCTACTTTGTCCAGTGGTTTGGCCGAGTAGTAGATGCAGTCTCCACCGCCGAAAATGTTGGAATATTCAGGGCTCTGCAGGAATGTGTTGACCACCAGTCCGCCGTCAGGTCCGGTTGTCATGCCTGAATCTGCGAAAATAGGGGATGGTTTCACTCCGGTTGCAAGGAAAATAACGTCTGCTTTAAATTCACTGCCATCGGCCAGAACAACAGTATTATCTGCAACTTTGTCGACATAACCGGACTCGTTGATGGTTATGCCGCGCTCTTTAAAATTACGACGGATGATTTTCTCAATGGCGCGGCTGAAGTCAGCCATCATTTTTCTGCCGGCAAAAAGACGTATGTCGATGTTGCGGCATCCGTTCCGGTGAGCAAGCTGAGAAGCATTGCCGGCTATCTCTACAGCGGCCGGGCCACCGCCGACTATAGCAATTGCTGTGCTTTCTTTCTGTTTTAAGGAGATGATTTTCTGTTGGGCCTCCATGAGACGTTCAATAGGTTTGGCGGAGAAGATGGCGTCTCTGTTTCCTGTAACGGCATCGAAGGGCACCGAACTGCCGACATTACAGGACAGAACCTCATAGGATATTTTTTCGCCGGAATCAAGGACAACCCTGTTCTCTTTAGCCTCTATTCCGACTACTCTGGCCTTGATGAACCGGCCGCCCTGCCGTTCCACGACAAAACGGGTTCTGAAGCGGATGTCATCGGGGCTGTAATGGGTGCTCAGCATTCCTGGTCCCATGCCGGAATAATAGTGATGGTCTGAGGGTTGAATTACGGTAACCTGATGGCCTTCAGCGATAATTTTTTCTATATTGGCGAGGACCATCATATGCGCATGTCCACCACCAGCCAGCACCAGATGTTTACTCATGACTTTCCTCCGCGATAGCGTCCAGGAGCGAGCCAAGCTGCTCCAGATGATATTTTTCCTCGGCAGCTATCCGCTCCAGCATTTTCCGGTTGCCGTCATCTCCGGTCTGCCGGCCGGCACGGGTATAGAGATCGAGTGCCTGCGCTTCTATGGACATGGCAAGACTGATGACATCCACCTCATTGCTTAAATCGGGATTGAAGCGGTCGAGGTACTCTCCAGTGGTCATGCCGCCTTCGAGATTGTTCCGCTCAAGTTCTTTCTCGAATGCGACCAGGTCAGTACTGCCGGTGAGCCGTGTATATTCCTCGAAGAGCTTTTCTTTGTGGATGTCTTCGATGTCGGCCAGTTTTCTGAAAAGTTTGATGACTTCAGGTTGGGTGACCTCCTGCATAGTTTGCAGATAGAAATCCTGTAGTCCTTCCTCCAGGGAATATGCTGTCTTCAGGATATCCTCGGCGGAATCAAGGTTGTTGAATAATGCCATACCCTGGTCTTCCGGGCCGACGGCCTCCTGTCCGTCCCAGCCTTTTATGCCGCCACTGAGGTTGATAACGTTTTTAAAACCTTCCCCTGCGAGTTGTTGAGCCGCCACGCGGCTCCTTCCGCCGATTGCTCAGTAGACCACAATGGGTTTGTCCCGATCAAGCTGGTCGAGTGAACTGCCCAGTTGTGCCAGAGGGATGAGTTGGGCGCCTGGAATATGAGAACGCTGGTATTCCGAAGGCTGGCGGACGTCAAGTATTTGTATGTCTTCTTTTGCTTCCTGCAGCAGTTCCCGGGTTTCTTCGCTGTTGAGCGATTTGACCGGGGTGAAAAATTGTCTCCAGCGCATGATGTGCCTCTCTTAAAGATGGGTTGGACGAATATGTGCTGCGTTGTGTTATTGCCTGACTAAGGTGTATCCGTCTCTGAAAACGGAAAATGATCAGGCGGCAGACGTGAAGCATGCATATTCTGCATATGTTCTTTACTGCTATGAAGATTCTATCGCATAGGGAGAAAAGATCAAGGTCCGTCGGGATGATACATTTAAAAAGGATGGCAAAAAACAAAAATAGGAGTATTTTTCATCTCCATCTAGACCCTGTATTATATGGTCCCTGTTGTTTAGTGCCTGCCGACTTTAGCGGGATTGAGACGAGATTTCGGAGAAATCAGGACCATATGAGAGAAGGAGGATAGTGCGGCCTTTTGCAAGACTTGAATGAGGTATATTGAAGGAAGAAGCAATGACAAAATACTGGACTACTCTGGTGAAACAGCTTGAACCCTATGTTCCGGGTGAGCAGCCGAAAATTGACAACCTGATAAAACTGAATACCAATGAGAACCCCTATGGGCCATCTCCCCTGGCGGTCAAAGCTATGATGGCCCAGGCTGCCGACACATTGCGTCTTTATCCTGATCCCTCAGCAGAGCATCTCAGGGAGGCCATTGCTCGATATTACCGGATTGATACGGCAAGAGTCTTTGTAGGCAACGGCTCAGATGAGGTGCTCGCCCATACATTCCAGGCTCTGTTATGCCATGAGAAGCCCCTCCTGTGCCCGGATATCTCCTACAGTTTTTATCCGGTTTACTGCAATCTCTATGGTGTTACCTGTCGTGTGATTCCTTTGAACGAAAACTTTGAGATCGTTGTGGAAGACTATATGCAGGATAACGGCGGGATCCTTTTTGCCAACCCCAACGCTCCTACAGGCTGTTTTCTTGGCCTCGACAGGATCGAAACCCTTTTGCGGGCCAACAGAGAGTCTGTGGTGGTGATTGATGAGGCCTATGTGGATTTCGGGGGGCACTCTGCGGTCGAGCTTGTAGGGCAATACGACAACCTTTTGGTCATCCAGACCTTTTCCAAGTCTAGGTCCCTTGCCGGCTTGCGGGTTGGCTTTGCTGTTGGCCAGGAAGGATTGGTAGAAGCGCTGGAGAGAGTAAAAAACTCCTTCAACTCCTATCCACTGGATCGTTTTGCAATTTATGGTGCCGCAGCTGCAATGGACGATACTGCCTATTTTGAAGAGACGCGGAAAAAAATAATAGACAGCCGGCAATGGCTGACCAGCGAACTTCAAAATCGTGGTTTTGAAGTGCTTCCTTCGCGGGCTAATTTTGTATTTGCACGGAATGATCGTTTCAAAGCGGAGTACCTGAGTCAGGCTTTGCGACGGAAAAACATTCTGGTACGTTACTTCAATTTACCTCGTATAGATAATTTTTTAAGAATTACAGTCGGTAGCAGCTCTCACTGTGAGCAGTTGGTCAAAGCGCTGGATCAAATCTGTGTGTTCTGAGAAAAGAGATTCCTGTAAGATTGTTTTGAACTTATGCTGGAAAACAGAAACGTCCTGTGCTACACTGTGAGACAGTGATCTCCTGATGTTCATATGGCGCCCTGCATATGTGAAAGGAGTACTCTTGGTTGTCATTTGCTCTGGAGCTGTCTGAAAATCTATATCGCAGACTATCTGCTACTATTACAAAAGAGGAAAGTGTGAAACCTAGAAATGAAATTTTTAAGGCATTGGTTGTAGAGGAGACCCCGGCTGGTGAGTTTGAACTGAATATTAAAAAAAAGGCAATCAAGGACCTCCCTGCTGGAGATGTTCTTATCCGGGTCCGCTATTCCTCCCTTAACTATAAAGATGCTCTTTCCGCCAGCGGCAATAGAGGCGTAACCAAAAAATATCCTCATACTCCTGGAATTGATGCGGCCGGAGAAGTGGTCGAGTGTGATAACGAAGTCTTCAAAGCCGGAGAACAGGTACTGGTGACAGGATATGACCTCGGCATGAATACATGTGGGGGGTTTGAGCAATATATCCGAGTGCCGGCGGAATGGGTTGTCAAACTGCCCCAGGGGCTCCGTCTTGGCGAAGCCATGATATACGGTACGGCCGGTTTCACTGCGGCACTGTCTGTTCATGCTCTTACGCAGGATGTTTCGCCCCGGGATGGGGAGATACTGGTGACCGGTGCTTCCGGCGGGGTGGGATGTCTGGCAGTGTCTCTATTGGCCCGGCTTGGATACAAGGTTGTTGGCGTAACCGGTAAACCGGAAGGGAAACGCTTTTTGAAAAAACTTGGCGCCATCAGAACAATAGACCGGGAAGAGGCTTGTGATGTAAGCGGCAGACCGATGCTCAAGGCATCCTGGGCAGGTGTGATCGATACGGTCGGAGGGGATATTCTGGCTACAGCCATTAAATCAACCATGCCCTTTGGGGTGGTCACCTGCTGTGGAAATGTCGCGTCTCCGGATTTACCCCTGACTGTTTTTCCTTTTATCCTGCGCGGGGTCAAGCTGATAGGAATAGATTCGCAAAACTGCCCCATGTCTCTGCGGCAGAAAATATGGGACCTTCTCGGTGACGCCTGGAAAATTGAGAATCTCTTTGATCTCTGTGAGGAGATAGGCCTGGAGGGGCTTGATCATCATATCGATCTTATCCTCCAGGGTAAACAGAAAGGGCGGGTGGTAGTCAACCTGGATGTCTGAGTCGTGTGAATGGCTGCACAAACCAAAGCCCGTCCAGGAAAGGACGGGCTTTGTTATTCATCACTGCGAAGTATAAAATTATGCTGTAAAGGAAGACTCAAAGAGTTCCCGGATCGCGTCTCTGCCGGCGTCGCTGAGGTAGCGGGTGCCTGAGCCGACAAAGGTGTCATATTCGATTTTGGGGGTGTCTTCCTTCCAGGTGCCATCCTTCCAGGTGAACCATTGCTTGTTGGGCTGGTCATAGACATGGAGCGGACGATTGAACATTTTGGCCAGCTCGACAGCCCAGCCGGTTCCGCCTTTGACAGAGCCGCCTTCCTGAATTGTTCCAATAACGAAAATCTGATGGCCGCTGTTGACCATATGGAAAATGGTCTGCAGAACTTTTCTGATTTTTTCTGTTTCATAATAGGTGCGGTTCAGCATGCGCGAGGCCAGCTCCATGCTGATATCGCCGCGCTCAAGTTCGTCCTGGCCCAGCACCACACTGTTGGTGTTCCGGCTCAGTTTGTGTCCCTCAAAGGTATAGACTACTTCCTTTAAGCCGTACTGCTCCGCCAGCTCGCCGAATGTTGCCTCAGCTCCTTTCAGGCCGCCGTGATAGAGAGTGCAGTTTGCTTTGTTCATATTTAAACTCCTGTTGCTATAAAGACTTTTGAAATAACGAAATATATGTTGGAAATCACCTGTTTTTAGTGGTTTCCCCCAAAAAAACCTCTATGTCTGGTGTGCCGGGAAATATTGCTGTTCTCTCTTTGCCGCTCCATGGCATATCCTGGTTCTGCTGGGAGACTGGTGTACTGGAGAATGCAAATGTAGCCGAATTGTATATCCTGTTGAAGTGAAAGGCAATGATGTTTTTGCTCTTTTTTCAGGAGAAACAGGATAACATCACCAAAAGAGTTGTGCCGGACCTCCTGGTTGCGATTTTTGTTGTGCAGCAATTTTACATTTTTTTCCCGGTCAAGAAGACTCTCCAGGGGGCCGGATAGCCCTCGATGGTGCGGGAAGAGTCGGCGGGGTCGAGATAGTCGGAAAATGACTCAAAGGTCATCCAGGCTGTTTTGCGCTGCTCGCTCTCTGACATGGGGTGAGTGCAGAAAAGTTCGACATTGTCAAATCCGGTTCGCACCATCCAGGAGCGCAGGCATGTGCCGGTTGGGATAAAATAATTCCCGGGAGCTTTGGCATAGGTCTTTTCGGGGAACAAGGCATAGGGTGCCTCTCCCGGGATGGCCTGAGACTCAAGCAGCAGGGTGCCGCCCGGTTTAAGGGCCTTGTGAATATCCTTGAGCACATCAAGAGGGGATGATCGGTGATAAATGACTCCCATGAGGAAAATCACATCAAAGGTGTCCGGCAAAAGGCCGATATGCTCGACACCGAGAAGATCGATATAAAGATCGTCAAGACCTGCCATGTTACGTAAAGCCTGGAAACAGTAGTAATGCTGGACTGAGGGCTCAAATCCTACAACCATCCTGGGGCGGTATGGGCTCATGCGAAACATATAGTAGCCGTTGTTGCAGCCTATATCGGCGATGACCTTGTCCTTCAGTTCAGGGAGTTTCGGCACAAGGCGGTGCCACTTCTTTTCACTGCGCCACTCGGCATCAATAGTTGTGCCGAAAACCGAAAAAGGCCCTTTCCTCCAAGGCATAAAGGATTTGAGGTACTCCTCGACTGCTCTGCGGTCCTCACCGGACAGCTCGTCTTCCTGGCCGATAACGACTGTTTCGCCGCTGCAGTTAACGTACTCTGCCTTATAACGAGAAAGGGCCTGGAAAGGTTCACGATACCGTAGAAAACCTTTTTTGTTCTGGTTGACCCATTTCTGCTTCTTTTCCTGCTCAGCCGTTAAAATTTCCATATAGGGAGAGGGGGGAAGTTTGGCAAGATAGTTCATGATAGATCCCCCGTCTCGGGTTTTACTGCAGCGATAGCAACAAAGTTGAACCACTGGAAGTAGGTTTCAACCGGACGAAAACCTACCTTTTGCAGGATAGTCCGGTTTTCCTCGATGGAAAAGGGGATAAGAACATTTTCTAGAGCCTCCCGTTTCCTGGCAATTTCCAGCTCAGAGTAGCCTTTATCCCTTTTGTACTGATGGTACAGCTCTATAAAGATGCGGTTCAGCTGAGGATCGTGACTGATGGTTTTTTCCCCGAGAATCAGCACACCTCCCGGGCGGAGATTATGGAAGAGATTCTGGAGAAAGTCCTGGCGTACTACCGGCCTGATAAACTGCAGGGTGTAGTTCAGGATAAATGCTCCCGTGCCGGGGCGATTGATCAGGGTTATGTCCTCGTTGGCAAAAGAGATCTTTTTCTTCTTACTGTAGAGTTCGGCTTTCAGGCGCCCTTTTTCCAGCATGGCGGTGGAATTATCGATACCGAGGTAGCGGATTGTCTCATTGTGTATCAAGCGGCAGAATTCCAGAAGCGTTGTGCCCGTAGCGCAGCCGAGATCGATTATCTGATCGTTGTCCCGCAGGGTTCTCTGCAGCAGAGCCGCAGTTGCCTTGATCACTTCATGGTAAAAGGGAATAGAGCGATCCAGCATATCGTCGAAGACTTCAACGACCCTTTCGGAGAAAACAAAGTCTTCTTCGATAGTGTTCACCTGAAAAAGTGTATCTTTTGGCTGATCTGTCATCTTTTAGATGTCTATGGCATTAAAGTTGAAGAGTTGTGGAACAGGTCTCCTTGTGGTAGAGATGGTATCTTTTCGGCGAATATATACTGCTCTTCTGTTGAAAGCAAGAGTTGCAATAGCAGGAAGCCGTCCTTGACTCATCCCATAGGATCTGCCATGGTGGCCATGTTGCCGAGGTCGTCATAGGTATAGCGTTGTCGTGCGGTACTCGTCAGCGAGCAGATGGGTCTGGCGGATCAGTCGCTTCATGGAGTCGTATTTGAAGGTCATGATAAAGGTGTGATAGCTGATCTCGGCAACCAGATCGGAATTGCACGAGCATGAGGCGCAGCTATCGCTGCTTTCATAGGTATAGGTTGTGACATTGCCCTCGCCGTCGGTGGCCTTGGCGAGCCGCTCGAAAGGGCAATATTCCTTAGCGATAGCGAAAAATAAATTCGTCCCCTTTTTCTTTTTCCTTTTTCTTTTTACACTTAGCAGTTTACGGTCGTAAAAAAATACCTTCCCAATATTT
>JAZBNU010000262.1:0-3860 GCA_036350815.1 Desulfopila sp. | reverse complement strand
CTCGGGTGTCTGCAGCCAGGACGGCTGCAGTCAAGCCCCCATGGATGGGTTTATGGCGTCCCGTGAAAAGAGTGATCCTGCCCCATAGGGCTTGCTGATCTTTAGGGGTAATCAGAATCTTTTATATTCCGGGAGAGCGAATTCATGAAGCGGTTGGAGAGCCTGGCTTTAAATATTTCTTTCGGCATCGCCCTGAAAAGTATCCGGGTCCGCTTTTTCAGATCGCTTATCACAACTCTGAGTCTGGTGCTGGCTGTTGCTTTCCTCTCCTTTACGCAGGTAAGTGACGATATCGCACAATCATTACTGGCCCTCGGAGATCCCGATCTCTCAGGAAAACTTTCGAGACTCGGCTATGATATTGATCAGGGGACGGCAAGTTTCACCGCCTCCGCCAAACAGCGCTGGATTGTTTTTCTCTCCCTGCTGGTGTGCGTGGTCGGTATCATAAATGCTCAGCTTATGTCAGTTACAGAGCGTTTTCGCGAAATCGGCACAATGAAATGTCTCGGAGCGCTTGACGGTTTTATCGTCAAGATTTTCATTATAGAAGCGGCCATTCAGGGTCTGATCGGTTCCTTGACAGGCTCAGTGATAGGTGCCCTGTTCGCCATTTTTATGGGAATACTCCGTTTCGGAGCACTCTCCATAACATCAATGTCATGGATTGCGGCAACCAATTCTATCCTGTTCGCCATTGTTACAGGCACCGCACTCAGTCTGCTCGGAGTTCTCTATCCCGCTCTCGTGGCAGCGAGGATGCAGCCCGTAGAAGCCATGAGAGTTGAGCAATGAGATCCACCCGGGGAAAACAGACCTCCTCCAGAGCTGGAGAAAAAGTATGACGGTAAAGAAAATTGTTCGCGTCACCGGTGTCACCAAGAATTTTGATCTGGGCAAGATTGTCGTCCATGTCTTAAAGGGCATTGATCTTGAGATTGCCAGTGGCCATTACATTTCCATAATGGGACCATCAGGATCAGGTAAATCCACTCTTTTCAACATGATAGGCGGACTTGACAAACCAACCTCCGGAAAGGTATTCATTGATGAAGTTGACATCGCTCAACTCGACGCCTATGAGCTGGCCTGGCTGCGCTGTCGTAAAATCGGCTACATTTTTCAGACATTCAATCTCATTCCGGTAATGACCGCGCTGGAAAATGTCACCCTTCCCATGACCTTCGCCGGCATTCCAAACGACACCGCAACCGAAAAAGGGATGGAACTTCTCAATCTTGTCGGGCTCGAAGGTCGCCACACGCACAGACCATCGGAACTCTCCGGGGGGCAGCAGCAGCGGGTTGCCGTCGCCAGGGCACTGGCCAATGATCCTGCCATTATTCTAGCCGATGAACCGACAGGAAACCTGGATCTTACCACCGGAGAAGACATTATTACCCTGCTGAAGGATTTATCCAGCCGACGCGGCGTTACCGTTATTTCGGCTACTCATGACTATAAAATGCTCAATGTCTCCGACAAGGTCATCTGGATACGGGATGGCCGCATAGATAAAATTCAGGATCGCGACGAGCTCGATATTCAAACAGGAGGAGTGGTGAAAACAGCAGGTTAACGTTTGCATCTGTCTGGCTGGAGGCGAAACAACACAAGGATCCAATAGTGACCCTTAATTTTTTACTGAAAAAATCTGATCCATATCGATCAGCCGTAAGAAAAACGGTCCATCCCACTTACTAAGAGCATACACTCTATATGATGTCACCCAGACTGTATTCCGCCATATGCTTTTTCAGCATCATTTTCCTTTTCCTGGCAGGACCGGTAATGGCTCAGAGTAAAAGCCACCAGGAACTCATGGAAAAATTTACTGCGTTTGGTGATCGCAGCCCAGGCAGCCGGGGAAATAAAGAAGCTGCCGACTTTATTTTCCAGTACTTCCAAGAACTCGGCCTCAGCCCGCAGCGACACTCTTTTGCTCTCCCGGTCCGTAAAGTGGTGCAGGCAACCATGGAGCACAACAGTTCAACCACCACACTACAGCCATTTCTCTATAATGCCGTCACCCCGCAGGGCATTGACGGCAGCCTTGAGGGACCTCTTTATTATGTCGGTGGAGGATCGCTGAGCGAATTCAATGGAAAACCAATACAAGATGCTCTTATCCTGATGGATTTTGATTCAGGAATCAACTGGCAGACAGCAGCGAGACTCGGGGCCAAGGCCCTCATCCTGGTCGACCGCGGCACAAGCAGGGGAAAACATTTTTTTGAGGAGAAACTCGAACTCTCTCCAATTCAATTTCCCATTTTTTATATGACTGAAGAAGAGGCAGCTGCTCTTTTCGGCAAGTACAAAGAGCAGGACGAGAGAAACTCTCCGGTTGCAGAATCCATTACCCTCCGCGCCACCATCCTCTGGGAGGAAGACCTCAACGACAACATTTACACGTTTATAGAAGGCAGCGATCCCGAGCTGGCGAAAGAAGTTTTCATTCTTGAAGCTTTTTACGATACCTCCTCATTTCTGCCGGGAACAGCTCCGGGAGCGGATGAGGCCACCTCAATCATCACACTCCTGAAAACCGCAGAAACCTTGACTCGCTCCCCTCCCGGCCGGTCTGTACTATTGCTGGCCACCAGTGGACACAGTCAGACACTTGCAGGCTTCCGGGATATTATCTGGGCCATTCAGGCGGGTAGCAAAGAGATACGAGAGCACCGGAAACTTCTTAAAAACGATATCTCCAATGCTCAGGCCAACCTGAAGGAACTCTCTTCCCTTTCTTTCCCTCTCGCCCCTGATAAAGAACGAGACAATCGCCTGGCATCAGCTATCAAGAACACCCTGCAGGCCAAGGTCGATGAGGTATCACGACAACTTGTTCACCTCCGCCTCAACCAGAACGAGGAAGAAAACACAGCACAGATAGCTGAACTGGTTGACAGGCGCTTTGCCCTGAGACAGTTGAGCTGGAAAACCCGCTTTGATGACCTCAGCCCCAAAGAAGTAGACCTCTTTCAAGACCTCCTGCCGGACAGTATGGCAGAATATGAAAAAGTTATCCGGGTTCGAGAAGAACACCTTCACACCCTTGAGTCCACCATAGCCTTACGCGAAACGCTCAGCGACTATTCAATCGCAGCCATCGCCTCTTTACATCTCTCCACTCACGGTACCGGTGTAGGCGGGTTTCATGAAGGCTGGCTCTACCAGCTTAAAGCAAATATCAACCGTACCGGCATCTACAGCGCTATCGGTGATATTCTCCGTGAAACCGCCCAAAAGAACAGCGGGGGCACGCCCTACGTTGACTCTCTGCAGCCATCCCGGATGCGTACCTGGGATACCTGGTTTCTCGGAAGCCCCTTTCATGGAGGAGAAGTCAGCTCACTGGCTGGATACCTCGGCTTTACCCTCGCAACTGTGGGCGACAGCCGTCATTTATGGGGAACCCCCTGGGATAGACAAGCTGAAATTAACTGGACAAATCTTATCAACCAGCAGAAGTTGGTTTCTCATTTTGTCAGTGCATTAAGCCATGCCGACACTCTCTCCACCGGAAAAATGCCGCGCAACGGTTTCTCCACCGTTACCGGCAGAGCAAATCTTCTCCTCCAGGGAGAACTCTTTGCTGAATATCCGGCCCAGAACACAACCATCATGGCTTTTCAAGGGAAAGGCCGTTTTTATGCCATGGTTGATACCAGCGGTAACTTTACCCTGAAAGGTGTCGCCGACCGGAAAAATGTGGTCGACAAAGTCATCATTGAAGGATACCGCTTCGACAGAGAGTCAGGCGAGGTCGTATGGGCCATCGATAAAAAAGAGACAGGCAAAGACAACTACCGTCTAAAGATCCGCCGGGCCAATATGAAAACAGACCTGACAATGTT
>JAZBNU010000261.1:0-9157 GCA_036350815.1 Desulfopila sp. | reverse complement strand
CTTGCAAGATTCAGGCATTGCGTTATAATCGCCATGCTGATTTCCTGCAAAACGGCTCTATCGCCCTAGAAAACATTCAGGAACTCTATTACGCGTTTTCTGCAATCCAACATATTCAGAGGCATACATGAATACTTCATTAAAACTTAAACTTGGCTTTCTTATCTTCCTGATCATCGGCTCTATCACCGCCATCGTCCCATCTTTTTACAAAGAAGCTCCGGATTGGTGGAAAAACTATATGGCCCCGGAAGGATTGCGCCTCGGCCTTGATCTTCAGGGTGGCATGCATCTCGTTTTGAAGGTCAACCTGAAAAAAGCAGCAGAAAACACACTCGAACTTGCAGCCAATAACCTCAAAGACAGCCTCTCGGATCAATCGATCACTGCTGTTCGTACCAGATCTGACAAAGCGGACACTGTCATTTTCACCCTGCCGAATACCAGCTCCGTTGAGAAAGTACAGTCAATCATTGCAGAAGATGAAGATATTGAAGCAAAAGTCGAAAGCACTGCAGGCAGTTTTCCAAGAATCCTTATCACTCTGACACCGGCAAAATTAGCCTATATTGAAAACAATGCTGTTGAGCAGTCTCTTGAGATCATACGGAACAGGATAGATCAATTTGGCGTCGCGGAACCTGTTATTATCCGTCAGGGTGAAGACGAAATCGTCATCCAGCTGCCAGGCATCAAAGATCCTGACCGCGCCATCAAGCTGATCGGCGACACAGCTCAACTGCAATTCAAGGCCGTAGCAGAAGCCTCTGGTCTTAACCTCAATGATCTTGTCAATAAAGCCGTTGCAGCAGGGCAGTGGCAGGAAGGCGAACCTATCACCAAGCTTAACCGGGCAATTAAAAGTCTCCTCCCTCCCGATACCTCCATCTTCATGGAAAAAGATGTCGATCAGCAGACACAGCAGGAGATCACCCGGCCAATCCTTCTGGAAGACAAGATTCTGATGACCGGTGATATGATAAGAAACGCTCAGGTACGAATCGGCGGGACATTTAATGAGCCCTATGTCGGTCTAGACATGACCAGTAGCGGTGGGAAGATTTTTGCCAGAATCACAGAAGAATATACAGGCCGGAGAATGGCCATTGTCCTTGATGATATTGTTCGCTCCGCACCTGTCATCCGTGAAAAAATACTCGGAGGATCGGCCCAGATCACTGGGAATTTCACCCACGAGGAGGCCTCAGATCTCGCCATCGTTTTACGCGTTGGAGCATTGCCTGCCCCCGTTGATATAATTCAAAACATGACCGTCGGGGCCAGCCTGGGTCAGGACTCCATTGACCGCGGCCTCTCATCGGGCTTTTTCGGCGCAATTCTTGTCCTGGGATTCATGATCATCTACTACAGGCTGTCGGGCATCATTGCCAATGGCGCCCTGGTCCTGAATATTCTCTTTCTCTTTACAGGACTGGCTATCCTCAATGCCACATTGACGCTCCCCGGTATTGCCGGTATTGTGCTTTCCATCGGTATGGCGGTTGATGCCAATGTTCTCATTTTCGAGAGGATGCGTGAGGAATATAAGCTGGGAAAATCTTTCCGTTCCAGCATTGATGGAGGCTTCAGCAAGGCATTATCAACAATTGTTGACTCTCAGGTGACAACCCTGATAACGGCAATGGCCCTGTTTCTTTTCGGTACCGGCCCTATTAAAGGTTTTGCGGTGACGCTTTCTCTTGGCATCCTGCTGAACCTTTTTACTGCTCTTTTCTGCTCAAGACTTTTCTTCGACACTCTGGTGGCCAAGAAACTTTTCCGCAAACTCACTTTTCTGGAGATTATCAAGCCGTCCTCCTTTGACTTCATGAAAATCAAAAAAACAACATTTATCATCTCCGGCATCATGGTTTTCATAGGTCTTATTTCTTTTGTACAGATTACCAGAGGCAGCGCAAACCTAGGTGTCGATTTTACGGGTGGCTCGCTCCTGCAGTATAAGGGAGCGCAGCAGTTTACCATGGGAGAAGTACGTAACGCCTTTGCCGGCAGCGATATGGAAGACGTGGATTTACAGGAAGTGGAAAATGAAAACCGCCTGATCGTTAAAATCAAAAAGTCAGAAGAGGTTGTGGCAAACCTCAGCGAGACGGTATCCAAAATACTCAATGAGGAACTTGGAGAAAAGGGATTCGTCCTTGAAAGTCAATCCGAAATAGGCTCTTCGGTAAGTGCGGTGTTACGCAACAAAGCGGTACTGGCGATACTCATTTCCCTGGTGGGTGTTATTATCTATCTCGCCTTTCGCTTTGACCTTCGGTTCGGTTTGGCAGCCGCTGTTGCCACTTTTCATGATGTCCTTGTTGTCCTCGGCATATGCTGGATTTTCAATGTAGAGATAACGCTCCTCATCATAACCGCTCTTTTAACGATTGCCGGATACTCCTTAAACGACTCAGTTGTTGTTTTTGACCGCATACGGGAAAATCTACAAAAGGTAGAAAAGAAATCTCTTACCAGTGTCATCAACCTCAGTATCAATCAGGTTATCAGCAGAACTCTGGTTACCTCCATGACGTCTGCCATGGTTTTATTTGCTCTTTTTATCCTGGGCGGATCAGTCATCCATGATTTCTCTTTTGCACTTTTGTGCGGTGTCATTGTCGGAACCTACTCCTCCATCTTCGTGGCCAGTCCTTTGCTGACTGTTCTGAAAACCCCGGAAAATTAACGAATCAGATGAAACTACCTCTACTTCCCAGGCATATTAACCGCATAGCTGCTGATGCTGAATTCTGCTTTGCCTGCAACAAGGAAGTTTCCTGCTTTACCAGCTGCTGCAGGGAACTGGAATTATCACTTACACCGTATGATGTCATGCGCCTGAAAAACGCGCTGGACATGCATTCCCATGATTTTCTTGATACATATGTGATAATTGAACAGGACGAAGATGATATCTTTCCACGCTGCTACCTCACCATGGTAGATGACGGTCAGGCAAGCTGCGTTTTTGTCGATCAAAACGGATGCACAGTCTACCAAGATCGTCCGGGAGCCTGCCGAACCTACCCTCTTGGACGGGCAGCAAGACGTTTATCCGACGGTTCCGTCGAGGAGTTCTTTGTACTGCTCAAAGAGGACCACTGTAAAGGCTTTGCAGAGACGCCCCGCCAGAATGCCATCAATTACAGCAGTCAGCAGGGGCTTGAACCATATAATCGCATGAACGATGCGCTGGCCTCTCTCCTGCAGTGCCAACAAGTTCGCCAGGGAGGTCGTTTGACATCCGAACAGGAGAAAATATTTATCCTGGCCCTCTATGACCTCGATGCCTTTAGAGAAAAGCTGCGGGAGGGCCACCCGGATTTTGCCGTGCTGCCGGATACAGACCTGGAAGACCTTGCAGATGACGAAAAGTTATTATTGTATGCAATTGAATGGCTCAAAAGATCATTTTTCCCCGACACAACTCCGGAAAAAACATGCTGAAATTGATAGTTTTTGACTGTGATGGTGTTCTTTTTGATTCGCGGCGGGCCAACCAGGAATATTACAATCGCCTTCTGCAGCAGTTTGGCCACCCTCCTATGGATGACAGCGAACTGGAATATGTTCATATGTATAATGTCGCTGCTTCTATCCGGCATATCTTCCGCCACTACCCGGAAGACTCATTTGAGGAGATAGACGCATTCCGCCGTCAAATCGGGTATCACCCTTTTCTTCCATATATGAAGATGGAGGAAGATCTCGTTACTTTTCTTGAAATCGTTAAAATGAAATTTCATCTGGCAATATCAACCAACAGGGGGAATACCATGATGCCCCTGTTAAAAGCCTTTAACCTGGAAAAATACTTCGATAAGGTCGTCACGTCAGAAACAGCCGCCCGCCCCAAGCCTGCACCGGACGGGCTTGAAGACATTTTGCAGCACTTCGCCTGCCTGCCGGATGAGGCTGTTTTTATTGGCGACTCAATAATTGACAGACAGCATTCCGCCGCATGCGAGGTTCCGTTAATTGCTTTCAAGAATATTGAGCTTCCAGCAGAGTACCACGTCTCTTCTTTTATGGAAGTTCTCTCCCTGCCGCCGTTACGATACAAAGATTGACGCCCTGCTGTCTTAATCTTCATCAACCCGCTTGACACCCTCCATCAGAAGCATCATGAAATCTCCAATGGCAGATGCCTTCATCTCCTGTTCCGGAAGTCCAACATTAAAATTGTATATTCCTTCCTTCTCCGCCAGGATTGCAAAAACAGCATCCTGACCGCTCTTGCCGGCGTAACCTGCCACTACTATCGACCCCTCCAGAAACGAAACGCGTGCTGGTCCTTTAGGTAATTCCAGAGCAAGAACTCCCGTTTTCTGATGCATGTGAAACACCTGGAGCAACTCTGCAGGCGCCATTTCACTTAATCGGCCCTGCATGCATGAATCAAAATCACTGGCACGCACAGCGTTTGCACGAGACAATCGTTCTGCCAGCAATCTCGCCATGAGCATTTGGACTGCATGAGATTTTTTTATAAGATTGCCAAAATCTCTGCCGTTGATAGCAATTACTTTTGTTTCTTTCAAGGCCCGTACGGAGGTCCCGGCAATACTGTCGCCGAAATAGCTCATCTCACCACACAACTCCCCCTCTCCCAACCTGGTTATAGGGACATCTCCATCTTCTACAAGCACTTCTCCCGACAAGAGAATATAGAGGTATTCATTTAACTGCCCTTTATTGATAAGGGTGTCATTTGCACGAACAATTCGCCCTTTAAAACAACTGATAAATTTCTTTAAATGATTTGCTGGGATGGCTTCCAGGAGCGGATAATGCCGGATTTTATCGAATAATTTCTGTTCTCTTTCCGTAAGTAGAGACTCTGCATGACTTTGCAGGGCAACGCCGTCGCCCGGGATACGCATGAATTTAATTAAACCGGTACAGCCACTGCAGGTATATTTAACTTTATAATCAGCCTTGTCGGACTCACCCAACAATTGAAAAAGCAGTTGTGTAACTTCCCGGACAAGAATCAGGCAGCTTTCCTTGCCTTCAGGGAAGGAAAGTGATTTTTCCGTCAAGATGAAAATATCCTCAATTTCATAAAGAGGACAATTGTTATCCTCAACAATCTGGAAAACAGCGCGAAAGGACTTCATGCAAAGTTCATATCCTTAACTTTCTAGCAAAGATGGTAGAGACAGAAAGATTTCCAACGTGACATACTGTTAATCCTCTCTTGTGCTCTATCAAAGGTGACCATTTTTTTCAACTTTTTACATCTTATTCAAAGATAAAAAACATTTTTCTACATTTTAGATCTATTCTCTGTTATTCTACCTCAATATATAAAGACACAGGGATAAGCACAGTTGTATAATTACGCAGCATTTTTAGCAACTCATATTCCAGGCACCTCTACTTCGATATCCAGCACAATATGGCTACTCCAAACGAACAGCTTCGAAAGATATATCAGGATCTGCAGAGTAGGTTTCAAAACAACCCTCACATCACCATAATCCCATTTGATGACGATCCCCCGGAAAAATATGAGATAAGATACAGCATCCTGGGCCTTGCTCAGGATAGTGAAGGTAAGATAATAGAAACCAGAAACCACTCTGTTTTTATCAACATCCCTTTTGGCTTTCCTCATTTTCCTCCAAGCTGCACCCCGCAGACAGGGACTTTTCATCCCGACTTTGACCAGGCGGCCATATGCATCGGTGAATTCTGGAATAAGGATAGAACACTTTCAGAACTGATTATTTATATAGGGCGAATGATAGCAGGAGAAATCTATTCAACCGAAAATGTTTTTAACGATTCCGCCCTTGCATGGTATAAAAAAATTGCCAATCAACTTCCCTTTGAACATCTTGATTTCACTTCATCGAAACAGGACATTGATGAACCTTTGATCATTTCAGACGAAGACCTGCTTCCTCCTGATATCGACACTCTTGAAGATGACGATTTCACAAGTCATCCAGATTATCTTGATACAGAAGAGAAAAGCGACCCCAATGAAATATCTTTTCCAGCTGCAGGGCAGCCATCCGGCAAAAGCTCCATAAATCGTATCCATTTGCTCATTCGGCAGAAACGGTATTACGAATTGTCTCTTTTCCTTAATGACCTCGCAGACGACGAGCAGTTTGGCGATAGAGCGGAAATTGAGGAAAATGTTAAAAGCCTGCTGAATAAAGCCAAGAATCTGCAAAGAGAAGCAGAGGAATACGAACACCAGGGGAATCCTCAAAAAGCATTGGAGTTTTTTGAAAAAGTTGCGGAGCTTGTACCTGATTTCCCCAACCTCCAGGAAAATATCGAACGAACCCAGAGTTCAATTGAACTCTCCACCGATGACTGGGCAAGCGGCGAAACCTTTGCCGCACAAGAATCAGAGACACAAGAGGAGAGTACCACTACCAAGAAGCGTGTAGCCTTTTTTGAAGAAACAACCAAAGCGAGCTTCAAATTTTTGCCTCTACTTGGAATTATTATTCTGCTTGTTCTGGCAGTCATTTTCATAACACCATATTTTACTTCGCGCTCCCACCTGGAAAAAGCCGACCGGTTTTACACGGAATGCTCAAACCTCATCAGCAACGGCCAGTTTCATAAAGCTCAAGTTGAATGTGATGCTGCCCTTGCAACTCTCAAGAAGATCAGTCTCTATAAAAAAGATGCCCGCGACGCCCTGGAAAAAGAAATTAAAAAGACGCTTGCCTCGGAAGAAATGATTCAGGGTCTCTCCGGTCGGGTTTTTTTTCAGGGTAAGTATGTCAGAAAAATCGATATGGATCGTGTACTTGAGTTCAATGCTATAAAAAAAGAAGCCGATCTTCTCCTGAATAGTTCAAAGTGGCAGGACGCCTCCGATAAATATCAAACTGCTTTGAAAACTGCGCAACCAATTCTGAGCAGCATAGAAGAAAGCCTGCTTACCGAAATAGAAAATTCCATCAGCGTCGCAGAAATTAATCTGTCGATTGACAGAGGATTCACACTGCTCTCAAGAACTGAGCTCGATAAAAGTGCCGAAGTTTTTTCTACTGCTCTGGTGCAGGCAGAACAATTGCCGGAAGAACTTGGCAGCGGGCTTATTGCTAGAATCGAGCCGAAACTCCATGAGATTGAATACCTGCGACATCTTGATTTAGGAAAAAAATTCTTCTATTCCAACGATTGGGAGAGTGCCATCGCCCAATACAAGAAGGCCTTAACTCTACAAAAAACTACTGCCGTAGATCTGGAAAGCGACGAAGCCAAAACCTTGTATGCCAACATGGCTGAAGCTGAGCTGTTCGCTTTCATCAATAACGCTAAAAACGCCTTTTCTCAATCAGAGTGGGATGAGGCCATTGAAATGTATCAGGAAGCAATCAATCTCCTTGATTCCAAGAAGGATCTCCTACAGCGCATTGACCCAAAGGAAATTCGACTACAACTCCAACGAATTATCCTGCGTACTCGTATTGTCCAGCATAAACAGCTAGCAGACCAACAACTCGAAAAGCAACAGTATTCACTAGCAGTAGCCTCTCTGGAAAACGTTACCAGTGCTATCAAAGCCAGCGGCTTTGCGGATGACACGGAATTTCAGGCTATCGCCACAGGTACCCGCCAGACTATTGCAGAGACGCGCGGAAAAGCAGCAATAGCCCAACGGATTCGTTATCTGGAAAAAAATTACAAGGACATTTTTGCTGCAAATTACAGTGCCGCAATCCCTGAATATTTATCTTCCCCGAAAGCCACATTTCTTAGATTCGAGGAAGGAAAAGAACTGTACGAAATTCAATGTATCGAGAGAAATAGAGGCAGACAGCTCCGTCTGGTCATGCTCTACAGCTATGATCCAGCACAGAACAGGTGGGCGTTCTACAGCGAAAGCAATTAAAGCAAGCGCGCATTTTTCATGAAGATATCTCTGGTTGACTGAGGTTGTCTCTTCTTTTCAGCTTTGCGCAAACTTTAGAGAAGCTACCAGAAATACTACCCGGCACTGACACCAGCGCCGGGCGCAGGCATATTAATGGTGATGGTGATGGTGATGGTGATGTCCAGATTCGCCACCGGCTTCTTCCAAGGCCTTCTCCAGAAACCTGTTTGTCTCTCTCATGCACCTAATCGCCTCATCCATTGAATCGGCTACCTTTTTCAGACCTTCTTTCCGGGCGATCTCTGCCCATTTGAGACACTCAGCCTCGTGACCGCTATTATGATCAACCCAATGAGGCAGCAAGGTTCTCAGCTTTTCTATGTCTTTCATTTCTTTCACGTTGATTGATAGAATTATTGGTGTTTTTCAAAAACAATCTTACCTGCGGAAAAATCAATGGTGTTCAGCACCATATCAGACAGATCAACACTGCCCTCAAACAGAGTAGTTATTCTGAGTCCATCGGTAAGCACTTCCAGTTTTGTCACATTTTCTTTCAGCAGCTCCTCTTTAACGTCATCCTTGAGATAGGCACTTACCTGGCACATTTTTACTCCTCCATCTTTACGTTTTGTAATCGAGCTTCCATTAAACCAGAAAACGAAACTCACCTTTACCTAGCAGATCATGCAGGTGAAGCATACCGGCAAGCCTTTTCTTCTCGTCCACAATAGGCAATATGGTAATTTCATGCCGCTGCATAATACTCAGTGCATCAGCTGCCAGCATATCTCCCGTTATACAGACAGGTTCGGGGGTCATTACTTCTCGGACAGACAGGTCTGTGAACTTTTCTTGACCAGCAATATAGCGGCGAACATCTCCATCGGTCAATATTCCTACAACCTTCTCTTCCGGGTCAACAATCAGAACAGCTCCCAGATTTTTTTCATTAAGAACCTGCACGGCACTTATGGCCGAGTGAGAATCAGATATCAAAGGAACCCTTGCCCCTGTAACCATTACCTCTTCAACCTGTACTTTAAGCCTTTCTCCCAAACTTCCACCTGGATGATTCTGACGAAAATCTGCTGCTGCAAACTTTTTCCGATTGAGAAGAACAACAGCGAGCGCATCTCCCATAGCCAATGTCGCTGTTGTTGATGTAGTAGGAGCAAGACCAAGAGGGCAGGCTTCTTTAGGAATACCAATGTCGATCACAACATCAGCAGCCATGGCGAGCGGTGATGCAAGCCCTCCTGTCATGGCAATGACAACGACACCCCTTTCCTTCAAATT
>JAZBNU010000260.1:0-8687 GCA_036350815.1 Desulfopila sp. | reverse complement strand
TCTCGAGTTTCTCAGGGACGTTCATCCTGGAGGGGATAAATATGAAAATACCGGAATATGCCGTCAATTAGGTTTGACAGTTCAGTCGCAGATGTTTACACTGCGTGACTCTGCTTCGTAAAGCAATCTGATTACGTACGAAACTCAGCCAATCCCATGAGCTGCCAGTGATTTTGTAGCTAGGGGGTTGATTTTATTTTACTTCTTCCAATCCGGGAGACAGTTTTTGTTTTCACCCAATAACGTGCAAAAAACCAGTTCCCTCAGTCTTTCCTAGAAAAATTAAGGTAAGCGTAGACTCCGATCTGTCTCCCGGATAAAGAGATCATGGCTGAGGATTATACATAATCAGATAAAGCAAAATAAGCGGCTCTCTCCAGCAAAGCTATTGATGTTTGCAGGGATTATCCGCTGTTAATATTATTATTCTTAAGGGTGTTGTAATGAAAGAGAAAGAATTATCCGGAAAAGAGAAGACACTTTTTGGTAAAGAGTTAAATCCTTCCAGTATCTTACCGAAGAAACTCGGTATGGCCTCAAAAATAAAATTCCGATGCCATCCAGGTGTGCGCTGCTTCACAGCCTGCTGCGGTGGAATAAAAATCGTTTTGACACCCTACGACATTCTTCAATTAACCAAGCGGCTCAACATTCCTGCGCATGAGTTTCTCCATAAATTTACTGAGCCGACCTATCTTGAGAAAACCGACATGCCGGGAGTACAGCTTAAATTGCGAGAAGACGATAATAAATGCCCCTTTGTGACCCCGGAGGGTTGCACCGTCTATAGTGATCGCCCCACTGCATGCCGCTATTATCCAGTAGGGATGGCTGATTTTCATGAAGGCGGTACTCGTGGGCAGGAGGGGGAAGAGATCAGCAAGGAAGAAGAAAAATTCTTTTTTATCGTCAAAGAAGATCACTGTAAAGGGTTCGAAGAGGATAAAGAATGGACCATTGAGGAGTGGCGTGCAGACCAGGGGGTAGATGTTCGTGATGAGATGAACAAAGAATGGCTTCGCCTGGTAATGCGGCGCAAATCTTTCGGACATCAGGCATCCCTTTCCGATCAGGCCAAAAGAATGTTTTTTATGGCTTCCACGGATCTGAATTCTTTCAGGAGATTTGTGTTTGAAAGCTCTTTTCTTGATACCTATGAAATAGATGAGGCAACCATAGAGAAGATTAAAACCGATGATGTCGAGCTGATGCACTTCTCCTTTGTCTATCTTGCTGCGACACTTTTCGGTGCCCAGGTACTGAAAATAAAGGAAGAAAAAGTTCGAGCCAAAATGAAAGAGATTGAAAAACGACAGGACGAGTCGGTACTCAATTCTATTAAGGAATATGAAGATCTCAAGGCGCAGCGTGCCGGTAGCGGCGAAAAGAAAGAATAGTTGATTTTCTTTTTGCAGGAGGAACACAAAGGGGCGGTGAAGATGAATCTTCACCGCCCCTTTGTTGATTGTCGGCCCGCCGGATCACTATGAGCGGGCCGAGGTGCCACAAACTATTCTTTTACGTCTTCTTCAGGTTCTAATGACTGTTGACGCCCTTTGAGAAATCTCCAGGACTTCAATACGTCCTTTTGTGACTGTGCCATAAGTTCGTCGGAATGGTCTGGATTTACACGTTTAAGAGTACGGTAACGGTTTTCTCCCAGCGCATATTCTTCAAAACTGATGGAAGGCTCCTTGGAGTCGATCAGTAACGGGTTTTTCCCCTGATCTTCCAATTCCGGATTATACCTGTAGAGCGGCCAGTGACCGCAGGCGACAGCGCGTTTCTGCTGCTCAATTCCTTTTGCCATGTTGATCCCATGATTAATGCAGTGGGCATAGGCAAGTATCAGGGAAGGTCCATCGTACGCTTCGGCTTCGGCGATGGCTTTGATTGCCTGGGTCGGGTTGGCGCCAAGAGCGATTTTGGCAACATAAACATTACCATAAGTGGCAAAGATCATGCCCATGTCTTTTTTCGGCATTTTCTTGCCGCCTGCCGCGAACTGGGCAGTTGCTGCTCGTGGTGTGGATTTTGACATCTGACCGCCGGTATTGGAATAGACTTCGGTATCCATGACCAGGATGTTGACATTCTCACCTGAGGCAAGGACATGGTCGAGTCCACCGTATCCGATATCGTATCCCCATCCGTCACCACCGAACGCCCATACTGATTTTTTCACCAGAAAATCAGCAAGTGCGAAAAGTCTTCTGGCAACGATATTCGTGTTGCCTTGCAACTCTTCTTTCAGCTTGGCTATTCGGTCTCGCTGAGCTTCGATTTCTGTCTGGGTATTTTGCTTGGCACCGAGGATGTCTTTTGCCGTTTTCTTGGAGGTAATGCCGGCTTCAGCGGTTGCTTCCAAGAGTTCGGCGGCCTGGATCTTCAGCTTGTCTACGGTTGCCCGCATGCCATAGGCAAACTCGGCATTGTCCTCAAACAGTGAGTTGGCCCATGTGGGACCACGGCCATCATCACGCTTGCAATATGGCGTTGTTGGCAGGTTGCCACCATAAATGGAAGAACACCCGGTTGCGTTACCAACGTAGAGTCTGTCACCGAAGAGCTGGGAGATAAGCTTGACATAAGGGGTCTCGCCGCAACCGGCGCAGGCACCGGAAAACTCAAAAAGCGGTCTGAGCAACTGGCTGCCTTTAATAGTGGCAGGATTAATATCGGCTGGATTAATTTCAGGCAGATTAAGAAAATATTCAACATTCTTACTTTGCACTGTTCGTACTTCTTCGGTGTTTGGCACCATTTCCAAAGCTTTGGTTTTTGCGGGGCATATTTCAACACAGAGCGTACAGCCGCAGCAGTCTTCACTGAATATCTGAACGATAAACTGCTGTCCCTTGAAAGCTTTGCCCACGGCATCTCTGGAGACAAAAGCCTCTGGAGCATCTTTGACTTCAGGGACCACTTTGATACGGTTGGCGGCGTGTGGACATATGAGCGCACATTGACCGCACTGGATGCAGTTGTCAGGGATCCATCGCGGTACGGATACGGCGATATTCCGTTTTTCATACTGCGTTGTTGCTGTCGGCCAGGTACCATCGTCGGGAATCTGAGAAACCTTCAGGGTGTCACCCTTGCCTTCCATCATGGTTGCTGTAACTGTCTTGACAAATGCAGGCGCATGGTCGGGAACAGTCGGTGGAATTTCGTGCCCGTCAACTTTGTCCTGGAGAGGAACTTCAATGATGTTTTTTACAGCGGCATCCACTGCGCTGTAGTTCATCTGCACGATTTTTTCACCTTTATTACCATATGTTTTCTTAATAGCATTCTTAATGGCGTCGATAGCCTCTTCTGCTGTCAGAATTCCTGAGATCATGAAGAAGGCGGTCTGCATGATCATATTAATGCGAGCGCCAAGTCCGAGGGCCTGGCCCAGTGCGATGGCATCGATGATATAAAATCTGGCTTTTTTGGCGATGAGATCCTGCTGGACTTTCTGGGGCAGTTGATCCCATACTTCGTCTTTGTTGTAACTTGAAGTGAGCAGAAAGGTCCCGCCTTCTTCGAGGTTGCCAAGCATGTCCACCAGGTTGAGAAAGGTGAAGTTGTGGCAGGCAATAAAGTTTGCCTTATTGATAAGATAGGGAGCGACTACAGGATTCTTGCCGAAGCGAAGATGGCTTGTGGTGATGGAGCCGGACTTCTTGGAATCGTAGACGAAATATCCCTGAGCGGAATTGTCGGTTTCCGTCCCAATGATTTTGATGGTGTTTTTGTTCGCCCCAACGGTACCATCTGAGCCGAGTCCGTAAAACATGGCGCGGTAGACATCGTCACCTTCGATGTTAAAGTCAGGGTCATAATCCAGGCTGCTGAAGGTAATGTCGTCTTTTGGTCCGACACAGAATTTATTTTTTGGCGCCATGGCCGTCATGTTGTCGAAAACAGCCTTGACCATGGTGGGGGTGAATTCCGCTGAACCAAGGCCATATCGACCGGAAAGAACCATGGGCGGATAAATGGAAGCGTTATTGTCGATTGCTTCCCCGATTGCAGCGCGAACGTCCAGATAGAGTGGATCTCCTGGAGCACCGGGCTCTTTGGTTCTGTCAAGTACGGTAATCCTCTCAACTGTCTTCGGCAGTGTGTTGACCATGGCCTTGCAGTCGAAGGGACGATAGAGGCGGACAATGACCATGCCGACTTTTTCGCCCTGGGCGGCAAGATAGTCAATCGTGGCAGCGGCTGCTTCACACCCAGAACCCATCATGACTATGACGTTTTCTGCATCAGGGGCACCGTGATAATCAAAGAGGTGATATTGGCGACCTGTTATGGCTGCAAACCTGTCCATGGTTTCCTGGACATTTGAGGCGCAGACATTGTAATATTTATTTACCGTTTCACGGCCGGTGAAATAGACATCGGGATTCTGCGCTGTGCCTCGGATCGTCGGTCTGTCCGGCGTGAGAGCACGCGAGCGGTGCTGTTCAATCAAGTCTTCATCGATAATGGCGGTCATGTCGTCATAGGTCAGCTCTTCAATCTTCTGGATCTCGTGAGATGTGCGGAATCCGTCAAAGAAATGGACAAACGGAATCCGTGATTTGAGAGAAGCCTGAGTAGCAATCAGGGACATGTCCATACATTCCTGTACATTCTGTGAGCAGAGCATGGCCCAGCCGGTCTGGCGTGCCGCGTAAATGTCACCATGATCACCGAAAATGGAGAGTCCCTGACAGGCAATAGCACGGGCAGTTACGTGAAACACGGTTGGAGTAAGCTCTCCTGCGATTTTGTACATATTGGGAATCATCAGCAGAAGACCCTGAGACGCTGTGAAAGTTGTGCATAATGCCCCCGTGGTAAGCGATCCGTGGATTGCTCCGGCCACGCCTGCTTCAGACTGCATCTGATTTACTATAGGAACAGTGCCGTAGATGTTTTTCTGCATCACCGCGGCTTTGCTATCCGCCTCTGCCGCCATCGGAGAGGATGGAGTGATGGGATAGATGGTAATAATTTCACTTGTGGCATAGGCGACATGCGTGCAAGCCTGATTGCCGTCAATAGTGACCATTTTCCGAGACATGTGTTTTCTCCTTGGTTAATAATGGTAATTACGCTGCTGCCGACTGAAACAGACATGAATTGTGCTGTTTTTCACAAGGCAGAAATAGATGAACATTGTGCTTGAGATGAAGATTTAACTGTATCATCTTTCTTCGATAGTTTGCAACCTTGATAATCTCGCAGCAACGCCTTGCACTGGACCTCGCTGGTGCTCAGAAAAGGCCAGTGCCGGTAATGCTGCAGAGTCTAATTCAAATACTGCGCTGCATTACTTTTTTTGACAAGAAATGCAGTAGCTGGAAAAAGCACCTTCAAGGAATTCTTTCGTGCCTAAAAGAGCAGCAGAAGAATTTCTAAGGAGCTGAAAACAGTACGCTTTGTGGTAAACCCAAAGCAATGTTGATCAAAAAATCTTTCACCTTTTGCCCGGGTGTGCTAAAGACCACAGGTTACAAACTATATAGATTTCAAGAGAAGGGTGTACTACTATAGAGTATTTTACGTAAGCATGCAATATAGAGAGGATCCAAATGGAATTCTAATCTTCAGAAGTAGAAACAGCGGCATGCGTTTTTGTAATATATTCTGATGATTATATTACCAGCTTTACGAACCAAACACTTCCTCAATAATATTGATGAAAGTTATTACTAATAATATACTGCTCTCCCTCTGTGGTTTTTTAAGTGAATGCGAGAATTTTGTCTTTCTCGATACATCGAAGCCCGACAAAACAAACTCGTCTTCATTACTCTTTGTTGACCCTGTGGCCAGGATTCGGTTTTTTCAAGGCCAGAATCTGAAGGATTTTCTCAACGTGATAGAGCAGTACCAGAAACAGGGTTTTTTTGTTGCAGGCTGGTTTGCTTATGAATTCGGATATCTTTTTGAACCGAAATTACAAGAGAGGCTGAAAAGGCAGGAGGATAGCGGCGCATTGCTGGCGGAGCTCGGCATATTCCCACAATGCAGGACTTTCGACCATCTCACAGGCACAACAAATTTTCCGGTGTACAGCGATTCGTATCAGCGCGATGACAAGTACACCATCGAAAATCTTCATGTCTCGCAGAAAGAAGAAGAATATATCAATGCTTTACAGCAGATTCTTAAGTATATAGAAGCTGGTGATACCTACCAGGTTAATTACACCCTGAAACTCCTCTTTGACTTTTCCGGATCGCCTGAACAGTTTTACAGAGATCTGCGCCGCAATCAGTCAGTTGGATATGGCGCATATATCCGTTTTGGCAAACGACGGATAATGTCATTCTCTCCGGAACTCTTTTTCCGTAAAGATGAACAAAGTGTCATGGTTCGCCCTATGAAGGGAACTCTCAGGAGGGGACGGACGCAGGCCGAAGATGAAATCAACAGGCGTTTTCTGCAAACGGATGTAAAAAACCAAAGTGAGAATGTCATGATTGTCGATCTGCTTCGCAATGATCTGGGCCGACTCATGCATCACCTGCACGAAGGGGATGTGCGGGTTAACTCACTTTTTGACGTTGAAACCTACGAGACTCTCCTGCAGATGACTTCAACCATAACGGCGACAACACAACCTGATGCGTTGAAGCAGGTGTCAATGCACGAATTTTTCAACGCGATATTTCCCTGTGGCTCCGTCACCGGTGCCCCCAAAATACGCACCATGGAAATAATTGATGATTTGGAAAAGCAGAGACGAGGTGTCTATACCGGGGCCATAGGTTATTTATCGCCTCTTGGGCATGGAGTCTTTAATGTTCCGATACGGACAGTAGTTCTCGAGGGGGCAAAAGGTGAGATGGGAATAGGTTCGGGTATAGTATACGATTCGAATCCGCGCCAGGAGTGGCAGGAGTGTCTTTTGAAGGGGAAATTTCTCAGTGCGCCGCAAAAAAGATTTCAATTGCTGGAAACTCTGTTGTACCACCCAGAGCATGGTATTTTTCTTTTGCAGGAGCATTTGCAGCGTCTTCAATGTTCAGCAGATTTTTTTCTTTTTTCCTGCGACATTGAAGACATTGCTGCATATCTCACAGACCTTTGTACCTCTTTTGATGAGAGATGTCAGCGTATCCGCCTGCTTCTGGAAAAAGACGGTACTTTTGGGGTGGAATCCAGTGCTTGTGAAAAACCGGTGTATCTTCATCTTCCCGAAACAATTGAAGAACACAGGAGAGAACCTCAAGTCGTGGAGATAAGCAAGAGCCTGGTTGATACAGCATCAGTCTGGCTGTATCATAAAACAACTGTACGGGACCTCTACCGTAAAGAGTATAATGATGCTGTAAGGCGAGGCATTTACGATAAAATTTTTCAGAACGAAAAAGGATGTGTGACAGAGAGTTGTATCGCCAATCTCATGGTTTATAAGAATGGTGAATATTTTACCCCGCCTCTCTCGGATGGTCTTCTTGGTGGAGTGATGCGCAGGCATCTTCTGGAGAAGGGGGCGGTTCCCATTGTGGAACGCTCTCTGACACCGTATGATATTTTTGAGGCGGAAGCACTGTTCCTTTGCAATTCCGTGCGTGGAGTTGTTCGGGTTGAGGCCGTTCAAGGATGATCAGCTGTGTTCTGACAGGGACAATATGCAGTGGAAAATTGCCGGATCGCTCCTTGTACTGCTCAATGCATGGGAAGATCCTCTTCCGGTGATATCTGTACAGGCGCTATTGTGAGGTTGTGCTTTTCTCCTAGAACTCGTATCTGAGTCATGAAAGTAGATGGCAGCGGGACTTCTCGGTCTGAGACAAGAATGCCTAATTCTTCTGCCTGTTGAAGGACCTCCGGAGATAAAGAACCTTCCTGATGATCGCATAGGGTTTGAACGCGGAGAGCGTCTGTTACAGCTGGGAGTAGGTGCTGAAAATTATTTGCAAAACCAATGAGTTCCTGCTCTATTAGTGCGTGGTTGCGCTGCTTGAATGTTCTGAATTTTTCCCCTGGGTTCTCGACTCCGAAAAGGCTGTTTATTATGGCACCACTTAGCAGGGATCGTTCCGTTCTTTCTTTTTCCGGATATTTTTCTGCAAAAAATATCCCCAATTCTTTAAAAAGAATCATCTGGACCAGGCTGATGCCTTCCCGCAGTACCTTGATAAGCTGTGGTTGTTGCCGTTCTTTTTCTTCAGTCATGATTTTGTGCTATAATACGATTTGAATGTCGGGGTGATTGTGAAGGGCGCTGTAAATTGACAGCCTGGCTTTCTCATCTGCGACAGCTATTTCCGCATTAAAACTGTGATACTTACCGCTACTGCTACTGTGAGAGTATGAGATAGTGCAGGAATGTGGCGCACTGACTTCCCGTACGGCTCTCTCTATGCGTTGCGGGTCCCTGCCGATAACCTTGTATTGCCAGGTGCAGGGGTAGTGAATGTCGGGTTTTTTTGTACAGGAAGAGACTTTATTTTTTGGGAAAACCATTGTTGGCGTACTTTTGAGATTGTGATGAGCTGGAAAAATGCTTCGGTTTTCAATAAACTTCAAAAGTAGTAATGACGGATGTATAAAGAGTCAAGAAAAAGCCTGAAATCTGCTGAATGAATATGCGTACAAGAAAAACGAGCTTATCAACAATTCTATTCAATATCTGACACTTATGCAGAATTGTTCTTAGTAACGTGAAGCCGAGGCCTTTGGACATGGATGATATC
>JAZBNU010000259.1:0-4421 GCA_036350815.1 Desulfopila sp. | reverse complement strand
TTTGATAATGGCCTCCCGGTCTATGTCCGTGGCGAAAATTTTCACATCGTGACCAATTTTGTGCTCCTCCATCAATTCTTTAAACATGATGGCCAGGGTATATGCTTCTTCTCCGGTTGAGCAGCCCGCTACCCAGCAGCGTATTTCCCGGTCTTTGACGCGTTTCAAAAGTGCTGGAAGAACGCTGGAGCCCAACTCTTCCATGGCCTCTTTGTCGCGGAAGAAGCTTGTAACGCCGATGAGCATCTCACGATATAGAGCCATTACTTCGCCGGGGAAGCTGGTGAGATAACGAACATATTCATCAAAGTCGGTGATCTGATTGACTGTCATGCGCCTCTCGATCCGCCTGCTTATGGTGCTGGGTTTATAATGGGTAAAATCAGCCTTGGTTTTGGAGCGGATCGCAGCAAAAAGGCGGGTGAGGGAGTCAACGTCATCAAGCAGTGCCGACGAGAGCTTTTTCCCGGAGATGTAGGGATGAGCGATATAGGAGAGGAGCTGGTCGGGCATTTTTTCCGGTGTCAGGATATAGTCGGCCGTGCCAGTTGAAATGGCGGCTCTTGGCATGCCGTCAAATTTGGCGCTGCTTTCATCCTGTACCATTACCATACCGTTATTTTCTTTGATGGCACGAACACCTCTGGCACCATCACTGCCCGTTCCCGAAAGTATTATGGCTATTGCTTTTTCGGCCTGGTCTTCGGCAAGTGATTGCAGAAAAATATCTATGGGAAGGTTTATACCTTCCTGAGGAGATTTGTCTTTGAGAAGAAGTTTTCCATGAAAGATCGTCAGATTTTTCTTGGGAGGGATGAGATAGATGTTGCCGGCATAGACCTCCATCCCCTCTTCGGCACGGTGGACCGGCATTTCCGTCTTTTTGGTCAGCAGCTCAACCATCAGACTTTTGTAATCGGGTGAGAGGTGCTGCACAATAATAAAGGCAAGGCTGTTTTGCGAGGGCATCGTGGTAATGAACTTTTCAATAGCCTCAAGACCTCCGGCGGAAGCGCCTACGCCTACATAATGCGTGGGATACGCTTTTTCTGGTGAATGGGTGGTTTCTTTCACATCCGTCCTCTCGATTGTGATAATATTCCCGGGTACGTCGGTCTTACTGGTCTGGTATCAGACACCTGCATCTCCTGTAGGGCATATGGTGCTTGTGCTGACTTTTCAGATTTCTCTAGCGCGAACTTCCCGATTTTTCAAAACAATAAGGCTCTTTGGCAAGGGTGCAAATATTCTTTGCTGTCCTTGAAGATGGAGGCGGAAGCACGCAAAAAAAAGGGCATTTGGTATTGATTATCAACAAAAACACAGTGATTGCAAATGAAAAATGTATTAAATTTATCAGGATATGCCGACATTGTAGCACCCTGACTCTCGGAACCCTTTTTGTTTTCTGGGTAAAGAGCGAGAAAGATTGGGTCTATTTTCTGAAGAGGCATCAATCGGGGTCCACGCGGGTATTTATTTTCGGAAAAATACTCCATTGTTGATTCTGCTTGCATGCTGCTCTGCTGCGTTCTGCAGCTTCAGCTTGTCATGTCTATGAGGTGAAAAGCCTTGCTTTTTTTGTCCATATTTAATATTTGCTCAACTGATAATCACCTTGGTGAACAGGAAGACCGCTTTCACTGAAAACAGGAAATTGATTTCCAGGGTAGAAATACCCGCCTCGGGCCGCGCATGGTTCAGTCCTTGAGGACGAGTTGCGTTTCGATATGATGAAATCAGCAGAGAAAAGGAGACAGGTATGAGTGTACATGTGGTCGATCATCCACTGATACATCATAAAGTTGGTCTGATGCGGGAAAAAGATATCTCCACCAAAGATTTTCGTGATCTTTCCTCCGAAGTGGCGCGGCTTTTGACCTATGAGGCAGCAAAGGATCTTCCCACCGAGAGGAAAACCATCGAAGGCTGGGCCGGGCCGGTTGAGGTCAGAAAGATCAAGGGAAAGAAAATTACCATAGTTCCTATTCTTCGTGCAGGTCTTGGCATGATGAACGGTGTGATAGATCTTATCCCCTCGGCCAAGGTCAGTGTTGTAGGGTATTACAGAGATGAAGAAACTCTGCAGCCGGTGGAATACTATGTCAAGACAGCCAGCGAGATGGAGAAAAGAATCGCGCTTATCCTTGATCCCATGCTGGCGACAGGCGGTACACTGCTGGCTACCATTGAAACCCTGAAGAAGGCGGGATGTAAAAACATCAAAGGCCTTTTTCTGGTGGCTGCTCCGGAAGGGGTCAAAAAGGTTATGGACGCCCATCCCGATGTCGAAATCTATGTGGCAGCCATGGATGAGCGGCTCAATGAGGTGGGCTATATTCTTCCCGGTCTCGGTGATGCCGGTGATAAAATCTTTGGAACAAAATAAAAAATGGAAAGCTGCCGCAGTGCAGCTACAATTCTTATAACATAACCGGGGGGAGGTTATATGTCGGAAGAAATGCCGAATTCAGACTATACATTCAGGATACGTGATGGAATTGTCGGGGCGCAGATGTTGTTTGTCGCATTTGGAGCTCTGGTTCTGGTACCTATTTTAACAGGCCTTGATCCCAATGTGGCATTGTTTACCGCTGGAGCGGGGACGCTGCTTTTCCAGGTTATCACCAAAGGAAAAGTCCCTGTGTTTCTGGCATCCTCTTTTGCTTTTATAGCCCCAATCATTTATGGGGTTCAGACATGGGGCATACCTTCCACAATGTGCGGCCTGGCAGCTGCCGGTGTCTTTTACGTCATCCTGAGCTTCATTGTTCGTATTTTTGGTTCGGATATGCTCCATCGAATCCTGCCGCCGGTTGTGACCGGCCCGGTAATCATGGTTATCGGTCTGGTATTGGCACCGGTTGCGGTTCATATGGCAATGGGCCGGACCGGTGATGGCTCGGCCTGGCTGGTGCCAAGTAATACAGCGGTTATAATTGCGACTATTGCTCTGGCAACTACTGCTTTGACATCGCTTCTGGGCAGAGGATGGTTCAAGCTCATCCCCATTCTCTGTGGCATCGCGGCCGGTTATGGGGCCTCAATTGTTCTGGATCTCGTTGGTTTTTCTGCTTCCATGCAGGCTTCTTTTGATCCCGGTGAACTGCAGAACTGGACAGCACCTGCTCTCATTTCCATGGCCCCACTGGCGGACAAGGCCTGGTTTGCCCTGCCCAATTTTGTCTTCCCTGAGTGGCGCTGGGAGGCTGTTCTCTTTATTGTTCCCGTGGCTCTTGCTCCGGCCATTGAGCATTTCGGCGATGTTCTCGCCATTCGCAGCATAACCGGCAAGGATTATCTGAAAGATCCCGGTATTAAAAACACCATGCTTGGTGATGGTCTGGCCACTTCACTGGCCTCCTGTCTCGGCGGCCCGCCCAATACCACCTATTCCGAGGTTACCGGAGCAGTGGCGCTTACCAAGGCCTTTAATCCTGCCATAATGACCTGGGCGGCCCTTTTTGCCATTTTTCTGTCTTTCTTCGGTAAAATCGGTGCTTTGCTGGCTACCATCCCGTCACCAGTGATGGGCGGAATTATGATTCTGCTCTTTGGAATGATCACTGTTATCGGTATCAATACTCTGGTCAAGGCCGGGGAAGACCTGACAAGGCCGCGCAATCTTGTAATCGTCGCGGTTATTCTGGTTGCGGGGATCGGCGGTATGTCCTTCAGTGCCGGAGACTTCGCTATCGAAAAGATCGGTCTGGCGGGTATTCTGGGCCTTTTGCTTAACCTTATCCTTCCTCAGGAGAGAAAGAAGTAGGGCTTTTTGGGTTCAGCCCGGATATTGCACTATCTGGTGGATTGATGCAATTTCCGGGTTGAGAAACAGTTCCGTGTGCATTTTTTACAAAATATGAGCCAGGAAAGCCTTGAGATAGGAGGTTTCCGGAATAGCTGGATGGAGAGGATGGTCGGCCCCCTGCCCCCCTTCCGCCAGGATCTGCACATGTCTCTGTGAGTGCCTGGCGCAGTTTCGCAAGACATCCATCAGTTCATTCCGGCCAAGATGCATTGAACAGCTGGCCGAGAGCAGAAATCCTTTCGGGCGAAGGAGACGGACGGCCAGTTCGTTGATATGGTGATACGCTTTAAGTCCTTCCCTGTGATCCTTTTTTCGTTTAATAAAAGCTGGCGGATCAACCACAATCACATCGAAGGTCTCCTCATCCTCACGCAATGCCTTGAGGACATCAAAGGCATCGCCCCATGCCCCTGTGAAGCACTTTTCGACTCCGTTTATCCGGGCGTTTTTCTCAGCCAGCTGCAGGGCGGACCTGGAGGAATCTACCGCCCAGACCTCTCTGGCGCCCGAGACAGCTGCCTGAATGGCAAACCCGCCGATATAGCTGAAAACATCGAGGACCCGTTTCCCACCGACATAGTCCGCCAGGAGTTTCCGATTGTTTCGCTGG
>JAZBNU010000258.1:0-3562 GCA_036350815.1 Desulfopila sp. | reverse complement strand
TGATGCGGTCCTGGTGATTTTCGATAAAAATTGCATCACCGGCATTTTCAAACAATGCCCGGAAATAGCGCTCCCGATCCGCAAGAGCCTTTTCGGTTTCTTTTCTTGCGGTGATATCAAGAGCAGTAAAGGTTACTCCTTTGAAGATGTCTGCGCTATCAAAGGGTGTTGAACTGAGGAGTACATCAATGACCACGCCGTCTTTACGCTGCCATCTAGTCTCCACAGTTCCTGTGCCGTAAAGATGAATCTGGCGATATTTCTCCTCACCGACATGCTGGAAATCGGCGTCTTCGACGTAAAGCATTCGAGAGAGCCGACCGAGGAGCTCTTGCCGCTCATAGCCGGTCATGGTACAGAGTTTTTCATTGACCTGCTGAAACTTGCGATCGACAACCACGCCAATACCAACCGGTGCCGCCCTGAAAATAGACTGCAGGTGGGCGGCGCTGTTGCGTAGGGCCTCATCCCTGTCCTTGAGTTCGGTAAGATCAATATCGATACAGAAAAGTTCCGCTGCCTGGCCTGGGTGCTCAACAATCACATGACTGGAAAAAACCGGCACCCGTGAACCATCCTTGCGCATCAACAGAAGCTCAGAGGCCTTGACCGGCTTTCTCGTATCGATCATATACTGCATTCCCCTGCGAAAATCTTCCTGCATTTCCGGCGGGATAATAAGCTCTTCGAGATTACGGCCAAGGGCTTCGCCGGCCGTATAGCCATACACCTGTTCCGAGGCCCTGTTCCAATAATGTGTCATGCCGTTCAGATCATACCCCTGCACAGCAACGGAACCGACGTCCTGGAGCAGACTGCGGAACCTGGCTTCACTCCTGCGCAGAGCGTCCTCAGCCTGTTTTCTATCGAGGGCGATTGCCACCTGGTCGGCAACGGATAACAGTACATCCAGATCGGTCTGATCATAACGGTTCCGGTCATGATAATGCTGTACCGCCATGACCCCAACAACACTGTTGCGTATTTTAAGGGGTACCCCAAGCCAGATTTCTGAAGGAGTGCAACAGGGCTTCTGCAGATGTTTTTGCGAATTGCGGGCAAGGATCTCCTTTTTGGTGACCATCAGCGGCGCACCGGTTGCTATGACCTCAGCGGTAAGAGAAGATGTCTTGCTGACTTCTATGACAGACGGATAATGCGCATCGACGGTATCAATGCAGAAGGGAAAGGTTACGGCATCTTTTTCTCTGTGGTAGAGAGCAATATAAAAATTTTCAGTATCAAGAATGGTACCGAGTGCGCCATGTATCTTTCCATATAATTCCTCAAGACTGGAAACAGTGTTGACGGCACTGGAGATCGCAAAAAGAACACTGTTGATTTTTGCATGGCGTTGTCGTTCAGAAGATTCTCTTTCCAGGAGAGCGATCCGTCTTTCCAACTCCTCATACGTCGGTACGTCAGACATCGTTGGGGCTCCGATGGAATTTGAGGATGACTGCCATAGTGTCTCTTTCGAAATCCGTATTCTGAAAATTGTAGCACAGAGACTGGAAACGAATCAAAGATATTTTATCGAGACCGCAGAAAGAGCGTTTGAGAGAGAACCGCTTGAAGTCAATGTTTCATGCTCACCAGCTATCTTGACCGGAAAATGTTATAGCGCTGCATTTTGTTGTAGAGGGAGCGACGTGAGATACCGAGAATCTCACTGGTGCGGCTGCGGTTGTGGCCGGCATGCTCGAGCGTTCGGATTATCAGTTCTTTTTCCACTTCCGCGATGGACATACCCACCTCAATCGTCATCTTGGTGTTCTTGTTGCGATAGCGGCTGATCCGTGGCGGCAGTTGTCCAGATTCGAGAATATCGCCGCTGGAGGAGATTACCGCCCGCTGGATAACGTTTTTCAACTCCCTGACATTCCCGGGCCAGGGATAGGACTCAAGACAGCTGATAAACCCGGGAGAAATACCGCGGATAGATTTCTGAAAGGTATCACAGGCATTTTTGATAAAATGATCTACAAGAAGGTGGATATCCCCATGGCGCTCCCGGAGGGGCGGCATGACAACCTGAAGGACATCAAGACGATAATAGAGATCTTCACGAAAATTTCCTTTACGGATCTCTTCAGGCAGGTCGGCATTTGATGCAGCGATCATCCTGACGTTTACAGGAATATTCTCCTGACTGCCGATACGGCAGTATTCATTTGTTTCAAGCAGACGGAGCAGACTGATCTGCATCTTCTCGTCAATTGTAGCAATTTCATCCATAAATACAGTACCACCCTCAGCCACTTCAAAACAGCCTTTGCGCAAGGCGGTCGCTCCGGAGAAGGAACCACGCTCATGGCCGAAAAGCTCACTGGCAACCAGATCGGTCGGCAAAGAGCCGATGTGCACAGGGACATAGGGTTTTTCCGAGCGGTCGCTCAACTCATGAATGGCCAGTGCGGCAAGCTCTTTCCCGGTACCGGTCTCGCCTGAAAGCAGTACCGGAATATCAGTGGCCGCTGCCTGGCGAATCTGCCGGTAAACCTGACGCATGGACGTTGAGCGCCCAATCATCTTCTCGAAGGTGGTTTTTTCTACTTCAGAACGAAGCAGCATATTCGGCCCGAGTTGAGGGCGTCTTTCCAGAGCTGTTTCGATGAGAAGTTTGAGTTCCTCGTTACTCACCGGCAGCAGCGAGTAGTGAAAAACTCCGGCCCGCAGGGCTTGATGAGCAATTTTAAGTTTTCCCGGATGGGCAAAAAACAGAACAGGGGTACCTGGGCATTTGGCGCAGACCAGTTCAAGGATCTCCAGAGCATCTTCCGGCCGGCGGTAGGCAACGGAACTGGAAAAGAGCATGAGGTCAAAGGCCTCCTGTTCGAAGCGATCTCCGACCTCATCAAGACTCCGTTCATAGAAGAGAGCTACACTCTCTTCATCAAAGATCGCATCTACCTGACGAGCCAGTTCCCTCCCCTCATCAACGCAGATGATCCGTATTTTTTCCCCTTTGGTACCATTCATAACAGCTGCTGCAAAACTCCCGGAACTTTACATCTTTGAAACACCGCTTCCTTTTATGTCATTAGCGACAGCACGATCTCAATACCGGTAAAAACTGCACGATAGTCCGCAAAAATAAAAGCAGTATTTTCACAGGGCTTGGCTCTTGCAGATACTGCATCTGATTTATTATATGCGCAATTATTATACATATTGACAAACACTCCCACCAGCAAAGCCATTATCATGGATAAACTATGTTTAACACTTTTTCATTAGAATACAAGGACTACTCCGGCAACATAGAACAGTATCCTGAAATATTGGTCATCGTGGCACATCTACCATTTGAGCATTTTTTGCTCATTCTGGCCGACTTTCTTCAGTCGTGCTGTCCTGGATGCGAGCCAAAGCAATGTGGCACACTTCTCTTCTCCGCCTTGCCTGCAGACCGGTTTTTCTGATACACTATCTCTATAATCAACACTTCCCTCCCGGTGACGCAGCACGGGCTGTTCCACCGCAACAACAGCTTTACTCCGGAATACAGGAGAAAATAATGAGTAAAAAAACTATTCTGGTGGCCATTGACGGATCAGAT
>JAZBNU010000257.1:0-3549 GCA_036350815.1 Desulfopila sp. | reverse complement strand
TCAGGAATTTTTCAATACCGAATGTATCCTTTTCATGGCCTCTTCCACTTTATTGTAGCTGTTAAAGGCTGAAATACGGATATACCCCTCACCGCAACTGCCGAATCCGGCTCCTGGAGTACAGACAACCCCAGCTTTGTTGAGTAACATATCAAAAAAATCCCACGATTTAGACCTTCCATCAATCCAGATATATGGAGAATTTTTTCCTCCAACATAGTCATAACCAAGCACTTCCATCTCATCACATATTCGATCTGCATTTCGGAGGTAATATTGTATCAAATCAGCAGTCTGTGTTTTTCCTTCTTCGCTGTAGACCGCTTCGGCGGCTCGCTGTACCGGATAAGACACGCCGTTGAATTTCGTGCTGTGACGCCTGTTCCACAAAGGGTGGAGGAAATGTTTGTTGCCGTCCTCATCAAAAGCTCGGCATTCTTTTGGGACTATTGTAAAAGCACAGCGAGTTCCTGTAAAACCAGCACTTTTTGAAAAACTTCGAAACTCTATGGCAACCTCTCTTGCTCCTTCGATCTCATAAATTGTTTTTGGCAGTGTCTCGTCCCGAATAAAGGCCTCGTATGCGGCATCAAAAAGAAGGAGAGCTTTGTTCTCTTGAGCATAGTCGACCCAGGTTTTCAGTTCATCTTTGGTGATTGTAGAGCCTGTAGGATTGTTTGGAAAACAGAGATAAATAAGATCTACCTTTTTTTCTGGGAGTTGGGGAACAAATCCATTCTCTTTGGTTGCATTAAGATAAACAATTCCATTGTACCTGCCGTTTTCAACTTTGCCGCTGCGTCCGGCCATAACATTAGTATCAAGATAAACAGGGTAGACAGGGTCGGGAATGGCGACAACAATATCCTGTGCAAATAATTCTTGAATATTGCCGGTATCGCATTTGGCACCGTCGCTGATAAATATTTCATCTGCAGAGATATTTGCCCCTCGTGTGTGAAAATCATTAACGGCAATTGCTTGTCGCAGAAATTCATACCCTTGTTCCGGGCCATAACCACGAAAACTGGAATCATCCGCCATCTCATCAACAGCATTATGAAATGCTGAAATACAGGCCGGAGGCAACCCCCGGGTGACGTCCCCAATGCCAAGTTTAATTATATTCGTCTGCGGGTTTGCTTCTTGAAAGTGTGCAACACGCTTGGCGATATCGGAAAAAAGATAGGAGGATTGAAGTTTGAGGTAGTTCTCATTGATTGTTATCATAAATAATCTCACTTGTTGATAATTCGCTGTAATGATATACAGAAGTAGTTAATAAGTTTACGCCAAGTATAATGAAATATAAACCGCTGTCAACGAACAAAATGACCACCAAGGACCCCGCTCACGGTAACGGTACTATGAAAAAAACGAAACACCAGGCCATATTTAGAAAGGACTATACGCCATCCAGCTACCTTATAGAAAATATATCCCTTTTGTTCCAGCTCAATCCCGGCAGCACAACAGTGACGGCTGAGACCACATTTTATCGTAATCAAAAGAGTAATGATTTTAGCAGTCTTGTTCTTGATGGTGAAATGCTGCACCTTGAATCAATATCTTTAGATGGCCGAACGCTGCAGGAAAATCTTTACACTATCGACTCAAAGGGACTCACTTTGCAAAGACCACCGGAAGCTTTCACTCTGCGTATTGTTACAACAATATACCCAGAAAAAAACAGTGCTCTGTCCGGTCTTTACCGAAGCGGTGGCAATTACTGTACTCAGTGCGAGGCTGAAGGTTTTAGAAGGATTACGTATTATCTGGATCGTCCAGATGTTCTGGCAACATTCACAACAAGAATTGAGGCAGACAGTGATGATTACAAAATATTGTTGTCAAATGGGAATCTCAAGCAAAAAGGTACTTTAAATAATAAAAGACATTTTGCCGAATGGCATGATCCACACCCAAAACCAAGCTATCTTTTTGCTCTCGTTGCTGGCAATCTTTCCTCTATAACTGATACTTTTATAACGAAGTCAGGAAACTGCGTTTCTCTGCAGATTTACACGGAAAATAAAAATAGAAACAAATGTGATCATGCAATGTCATCTCTAAAAAAGGCAATGCGCTGGGATGAGGAGGTCTACGGTTTAGAATATGATCTCGACAACTACATGATAGTGGCTGTTGACGATTTCAATATGGGAGCAATGGAGAACAAGGGCTTGAATATCTTCAATTCAAAATACGTTCTGGCATCACATGAAACAGCAACGGACCAGGATTACATAGGAATAGAAGGTGTTATAGCCCATGAATATTTTCACAACTGGACAGGAAACAGAGTAACATGCAGAGACTGGTTTCAACTTAGCCTTAAAGAGGGACTGACAGTCTTCAGAGACCAGGAGTTTTCAGCGGATATGAATTCAAGAACTGTACAGAGAATTGATGATGTCAATATTCTGCGTAACAATCAATTTCGTGAAGATGCAGGACCGATGGCACACCCTGTTCGCCCGGATGCGTATGTTGAAGTAAATAATTTTTACACAGTTACAGTCTACAATAAGGGCGCGGAAGTAGTCAGGATGATAGAGAGGATATTGGGAAATACCCTTTTCCGTAAAGGTATGGATCTCTATTTCGAAAAATATGACAATCAGGCCGTTACATGTGATGACTTTGTCGATGTCATGGCTGAAGCTTCAGGCGTAGACCTTAATCAATTTAAATTATGGTATTCTCAGGCAGGCACTCCGGTACTGGAAGTGGAGGAATTATGGGACAAGGAAAGTGGTGAATATGTAGTGACAGTGTCGCAAAAATGTCCACCAAGCCCAAAGCAACAGAAAAAAAGTCCTTTTCACATCCCCATAGAAATCGGTTTGCTGGAATTTTCTAAAAATGCAATAGAGGGAACAGTAACCCTAGAAAAGACAACCAGAAAACTGCTTGAGCTAAAAAAAAGTAAAGAACGTTTTTCATTTAAAAATTTAAAAAACAAACCTCTTCTTTCTTTTCTGCGGAACTTCAGCGCACCGGTAAAGGTGCGAAAATTTCAGCCCAAAAGTGAACTTTTTTTACTTATGGCACATGATGATGATCTTTTCAATAGATGGAATTATGCTCATCAGCTCACCGTTGATGTTATCAAAAATGTGACGTTGAGTTTGAAGTTCGGCAAGAAACCAATTGTTGATAAAGACTACCTTGAAGCCTTGTCTGTATGCATACAGAAACAGGAAGATATGGCATTGTGCGCAAAAATATTGACTTTCCCTTCAGAACCCTATCTTGCTCAACAAATGAAGGTGGTAGAGCCTGAACTGCTGCACCGTAGTGTTACTATCGTCAAAAAAACAGTCGCTATATTTTTATGGAATTGGCTGGAAGACACGTATCGGCAATGCTATGATGCAGACAGGCATTCTATCTCTGCTGCCGCTATGGCACAAAGAAGTCTCAAAAACTGCTGTCTCGCCTATCTGTCTTTACCTGGAATAGAAGATAGTGCTGCACAACAGCTATGCTTGAAGCACCTCAGGATGTCTAGGAATATGACAGATGTTTTTGCGGCACTCTCAGCGC
>JAZBNU010000256.1:0-8395 GCA_036350815.1 Desulfopila sp. | reverse complement strand
TGGTTGACCCTTGTTACCTGCTATCCTTTCGATACGTTGGCGATGGAAAAAGACCTGCGTTTTGTGGTTTTTGCCCGGGAATTGAAGAGGCCGGGAGAGGAAATATCCGGATTTTCTCCTCTGGCCCTGCGATAGCTTTCTGTGAAGTTCTCTTTTTGCTTTTTCACTGCACCAGGACTGCCCCTTTCGTTTTTGCTGCCGTATACCGTAATCCAATCCTAATGTTAAATTAACAAAATATTAGGAGTGCATCTTCTATTGTCTCTCTATCAGAGAAGCATTTCTGTTGCTACCCGAATATTTCATGTAAAACCCTCGATGATGGTATTTATATACTGTTATTCCTGGCAAAAGTCATCTCAAGCCAAGAAATATCCGGGCTAAACCGAATTCCTCGACGGAGCCCCCGCAACATGAAGAAGATGAAAAAAACAAAAATTATTGCAACACTTGGCCCCAGCTCAAGTACATCAGCCAAAATTACCGCCCTGATCAAAGCGGGGATGGATATCGCCCGCATCAATCTTTCCCATGGAGACAGGAAATGTCATACCGATCTCATCAAAAACATAAAAAGTGTCCGTAAAAAAGTTGGCACCCATACCGCTGTTTTGCTTGATACCCGTGGGCCGGAGATCCGGATTAGAGAGATGAGCGGCGCACTGATGCTGATTGAGGGGCGCCGGATAGAGCTCAGCGGTAAGGCTTTGACCTGTACTGCCGACTGTCTCGGTGTCAATCACACCGGCTTTGCGGAGGATGTCGAACCAGGTGACCGGATTCTTCTGGATGATGGGAAAATGGTGCTTGATGTTGAGGCCAAAGCCGGTGATACGGTGCAGGCGCGAATTATTGTGGGGGGGTTGCTAACCAGCCGGAAGAGAGTATCTCTTCCGGGTGTTGATGTCGGCCTGCCTTCAGTGTCTGCCGAGGACAGGATGGATATTCTCTTCGGTATTGAGCAGGAGGTGGATTTTATTGCCGCATCGTTTATACGAAAAGCGGAGGATGTTCTGGCGGTGAGAGAGATTATCGCGTCTCACGGCGGTCACCAGGGTATTATCGCTAAGATTGAAAACAGACAGGGCGTTGACAATATAGATGAAATACTGGAAGTCTGTGACGGCCTGATGGTAGCCAGGGGAGACCTTGGGGTTGAGGTCGCAGCCGAGAAGGTTCCTGTTATCCAGAAGCAGCTTATCTGTGCGGCCAACGCCGTCGGCAAGCCGGTAATAACCGCTACCCAGATGCTGGAGTCGATGATAACCAGCCCTTCGCCCACCAGAGCTGAAGCGTCCGATGTAACCAATGCGGTGATGGATGGTACGGACGCTGTGATGCTCTCGGGTGAGACCGCCATGGGAAAGTACCCTGTGGAAGCTGTTCGTTTTCTGGCCCGCTGTACCGAAATAGCCGAAGCCGCAATTGACTATATCTCTCTTCTCAGCAACGGTCTGCGCCGGAACAGGCAAGTTACCGCAGATGCCATTGCCTATGCCTCCTGCGCCATTGCCGCAGATTTAAAGGCCGCCGCGATTCTTACAGTAACCTCGTCGGGCTCAACGGCACGGAAAGTGGCGATGTATCGGCCGGCATCGCCTGTAATCGCCATCAGCCCGGTGGTGGAAAGTATCCGCCAGCTGCAGATAATCCGAGGTGTTATTCCATTACTCTGTGATGGCGGCAGCACCATGGATCAGCAGATCGAAAACGGTATCAGGGAGGCTCTTGCGGCGGGTCTTGTCGAGGTGGATGAAACGCTTGTGATTACCGCCGGCCTGCCTCTGCATACCCCGGGCACGACCAATTTGCTGCGTGTCCATACTATCAATCAGCAGGACGAGGTAGTTTCCTCCTGCATTCAGACGGGTTCATGATGAAAAAAAGTGCTGACTGGTGTATACCAGAATATGAGGTCACTTCCGCCCCTTGCAATTTCTTCTCAAATGGGAGCAGTATGGTTCCGAAACGAAAAATTTTTATTCTTGATACCAATGTAATCCTCCATGACAGTTCCTGTATCAACCATTTTGAAGAGCATGATATTATCATTCCCATAACGGTCCTTGAGGAACTGGACGCCTTCAAAAAAGGCAGCGGTACAATAAATTTTCATGCCAGAGAATTTGTTCGTTCACTCGATGGTCTCTGTTCTGAAAAAATGCTCAACGGCGGCATGAAACTCGGCGAAGGCAAAGGAAAGCTCTCTATCCGGCTGGAAAGAGGCATGCATAAGGATCTTGCCACGGTTTTTCTGGATTTTACCAAAAAGGACCACCAGATACTCAACATTGGATACTGCGTTTCCCGTGAACATGCCGATACCCAGGTGATTCTGGTGAGCAAGGATGTTAATCTGCGCATGAAAGCCCGTTCCGTCGGGCTTCTGGCAGAAGACTACACCACCGATAATATCGCTGATCCCAGCAGACTGTATACCGGCTGCCGTTATCAGGAGGATGTTTCCGCAGAGCTGATCTCTGAGTTGTTTGGTGGAGATGGTTCTTTTGCGGTAGAGGCCCTGGAGTGCAGCAAGATGCCGCACCCCAATGAGTTCATGATATTGCGTAACGGGAAAAATTCCGCTCTTGCCGTCTTCGACAGTGATGGCAAGGTGGTGCGGCGGATCGAAAAAAAAATCGTCTATGGTGTGATACCACGCAATGCGGAGCAGACCTTTGCTACCCATGCCCTGCTTGACCCGGCCCTGCCTCTTGTTACCATCTCCGGCAAAGCCGGTACCGGAAAAACGCTGCTTGCCCTGGCAGCGGCGCTGGAGGTGAGAAAGGACTATCGTCAGATAATGCTGACCCGGCCGGTTATTCCGCTTTCCAATAAAGATATCGGCTATTTGCCGGGAGATATCCAGTCAAAATTGAGTCCGTATATGCAGCCCCTCTATGATAATCTCGGGGTGATCCGCGGGCAGTTTCCGGAAAAAAGCGAAATGCACCAGAGACTCCACAAGATGATGGACGACGGTAAACTCTGCATTGAACCGCTTGCCTATATACGAGGGCGCAGCCTGGTCCGGATATATATGATCGTTGATGAGGCGCAGAATCTTACGCCGCATGAGGTAAAAACAATTATTACCCGGGCAGGTGAGGGGACAAAGATAGTTTTTACCGGAGATATCAATCAGATCGATCATCCCTACCTCAACAGCAGATCCAATGGTCTGAGTTACCTGATTGACAGGATGCAGGGGCAATCCATTTACGCCCATGTCGACCTGCAGAAGGGGGAACGTTCAGCTTTGGCGGAGCTGGCCAGCAATCTACTGTAAAATATCTTCAGGGTTAATGTAATCAATTGAATCTCATGACAGAATCAGCGTCCGGAATACTCTCGCGGGAACTTGGTATTGCAGAAAGTAATGTGAAGAGCACTCTGGCTCTGCTGGAAGAAGGTGCAACAGTTCCCTTTCTTGCCAGGTATCGCAAAGAAATGACAGGGGCTCTTGATGAGGTACAGATCCTCGCACTTCGAGACGGTCTGGCTCGTTTGCAGGAGCTGGAAAAACGCAAAGCAGCTATTCTGAACTCACTTACGGAACGGGAAATAGTTGATACCGACCTGCATCGAAAGATTTCGGCCGCTGATAATCTGACCCTGCTTGAAGACATCTATCTTCCCTACAGGCCGAAAAGAAGGACCAGAGCCATGGCGGCCCGCGAAAAGGGTCTTGAGCCTCTGGCGAGATTGATCCTTTCCCACTCCCCCTGGAAGCAGTCGGTCACCAGGTTTGTCTCAGATGCTCAGGATGTTGGCACTGTGGAAGAGGCTCTGGCCGGAGCCAGGGATATCATCGCCGAAATCATCAGCGAAAATGCTGAGGTGCGCAAATCGCTGCGAACGCTTTTTTCCGGGGAGGCCCTTGTCTCGTCCCAGGTTGTTGAAAAAAACAGAGCTGAAGGGATCAAATTCAGTGACTACTTTGACCATCAGGAACCCGTTAAACGAATAGCGGGCCACAGAATTCTGGCACTGTTTCGTGGAGAAAAATTAAAATTTTTAAAACTTTCCATACGGCCTGATCCAGAGCGGGCCCTGGCGATTCTGTATCGATTCTATCTTGGCCGGGGGCAGGAAAACGAGGAGTTGCTCCTGGCGCTGCAGGACAGTTACGCGAGGTTGCTGGCTCCTTCTCTGGAGAATGAGCTGCGTCAGGATTTGAAAAAACGTGCTGATGCCGAGGCCATCGCGGTTTTCTCTCAAAACCTTCAAGGGCTGCTTCTGGCCGCTCCTCTTGGCCAGAAAAGTGTTCTGGCGCTGGATCCTGGTTTCAGGACCGGGGCCAAACTTGTCTGCCTCGACGCCCAGGGAAAACTTCTCCATGCTGAAACCATTTATCCTACCCATGGCGGGAAAAGTGCGACACAGGCCGGAAATACCATTCAAAAGCTGGTAAAAACTTTCGCCATTGAGGCAATAGCGATCGGAAATGGTACGGCAGGCCGGGAAACGTTCGAGTTTATCCGATCTCTTTCTCTGGATCCGAACATTTCGGTTACCCTTGTCAATGAAGATGGGGCTTCGATTTATTCCGCTTCAGAGGCGGCCCGGCGAGAGTTCCCGCACGAAGATATAACGGTGCGGGGGGCGGTTTCCATTGGACGAAGGCTGCAGGATCCCCTGGCGGAACTTGTAAAAATTGACCCCAAGTCAATCGGAGTCGGACAATATCAGCATGATGTCAATCAGGTAGAGTTGAAAAAGAGCCTAGAAGATGTTGTCATGCGCTGCGTTCATTCCGTAGGCGTCGAGATAAACAACGCCAGTGAAGAACTGCTTGGCTATGTTTCAGGTCTGGGCAGTACTCTGGCTGCCAATATAGTGGAATACCGCCGGGAAAAAGGCCCCTTTCGCAAGCGGCAAGAGTTACTGAAGGTCAAAAGACTTGGAGCTGGGGCATTCGAGCAGTGTGCCGGGTTTCTCCGTATCCGTAATTCAGAAAACCCTTTGGATAACAGTGGGGTGCATCCGGAGAGATATGCCCTTGTTCATGCCATGGCCGCGGATCAGGGTGTTGCCATAGCAGATTTGCTGCGCTCCGCAGAACTCCGCAGCCGGATCGACCTGAAAAAATATATCGGCGAGAATGTCGGCATGGAAACGCTGACAGACATTATCGCTGAACTGGCTGCACCCGGACGGGACCCAAGGGAGAAATTTACCCTGTTCCAGTTTGATGACACCGTGCACACAATGGAGGATCTCCGTGTCGGTATGGAGCTTCCTGCCATCATAACCAATGTGACCCGTTTTGGCGCTTTTGCCGATCTTGGCATAAAACAGGACGGCCTTATCCATATCAGCCGGTTAGCCGACAGATATATTAAAGATCCGGCGGAGGTGGTGCAGGTCAGGCAGCAGGTCAGGGTGAAAATTGTGGAGGTTGATATTGCCAGAAAGCGTATTGGCCTCTCTCTGCTGGGTTCTGGAGAAAAGCTAGTCCAGTAAACGCAGCTCTTCCCGCCTGTCTCTGAACTCAACTATCCGCTGGAGAAGCTGTGCTGTCCGCCGGATCATTTTTTTGCGGGCAAAAAAGTGAAAGTATTTTGCCAGCGGAATCAGGGTGTGGCTGACATATCTTCCCTTCAAGTCAATAACATAAGGATGTAAAGTGTTTTCCGAAGCCCTTCTCAGGACGATGTTTTTGAGATTCAGGTCAAAAATCCAGAGACGGTTTGCAATGAGAAAATCACAAAATGTTTCCATGACGGCAACAAGATATTCCATGTCGCAATCGTCCTGAAAAACCACAGTATCCCAAATTGTTGGCGATATTGTTCCATCAAAGTCCCGGATACAGTCACATACCAGGCCGGGACCGCGGTCTGTGGCGACAAAACCATGGCAGTGACTGAGGAAGGAGAGGTCGCCTCCTTCTTTGAGGAGCATGTGATACCCTTTCAGTTCCTGGATATTTGCCGGATTGGTTCGCTCATTCTGGAGAACCACTTTGACGACACGTTCCGGCTTGTGCGGATGAACAAAACAGACTCTCTCTTTCCCCCTGTTTATGATAAGGGCATCGGAAAGGCGGATGACTTCATCGCCTTCTAGGGCTGTTGTGCAGGAGGGCCTGCTTTCACTATCCGCTGACACCATGGTGATGATCCCGACTGTTTTTCATAGGTTGTACGCTGGTACGGGGAACTGGCAGGAGAGCGAGCTTCCGGCTGTACTGAAAGCAGTGACCTTTTCGCCCTGCTAGGAAGAACTCTCCTGTTTAAATTTTTCTGCCAGCTGTTCTTCCATTTTTTTCTTCATCCACTCTTCGTGCAGCTCATAATCGCAGAAGTTACAGGCATAGACCATTCGCTCGCAGGTAAGAGTGCGGCCGTGGTATTGCACGGTAATGGTGCTGGTTTGGAGTTTCATAGGTCCATGGGCATAGTTATTACGACACTCTCGCACGGTGAGGTTCTCCTGAAAAGGTTTGGGTGGTTATAATAATGTGGGAGTGTAATATACTATAGTTACGGTCATCTGCCATCTTTAACGCGGATTTATCATGAACAATGTGTCGATTTTCAGAAATTGAACGGTAGCCCAATCTGTTAAAATTTTGATATTTAAGATGAATATACAACCTTCGGTCTAAATGGAGCTGATTTGTGGAGATGGTGCTGAACACTATTGCTTTTGCCGTGTTTGTTATCTCTTTTCTGACCGCCTGTGATCTGTTCTACGGCGTGTACCGTATGAAGAGATTGTCCAGCGTAGAGTTCATGGAAGATTTGTCCGGGCCTCTTGTCTCTGTTATTGTACCAGCCTGCAACGAACAGGAACATATCGGCCGGACTATTGAGACTCTTTTACAGCAGAGTTACCGCAACCTGGAGATAGTAGCGGTAAATGACAGGTCAACAGATGCAACAGGAACTTTGCTCGAGGAGCTGCAGAAAAAGCATAACAGACTGACGGTACTGCATCTAGACCATTTACCGGCGGGCTGGATGGGGAAAAGTCATGCGCTGCAGGAGGGTGCTTTCAGGGCTGAGGGAGACTATCTGCTTTTCACTGACGGTGATGTAGCAATGGATCCCAGTACAATTTCGCGTGCTGTTTACCATATGATGGAAAAAAATCGTGATCATATCACACTCATTTTCCAGAACAGCACAACCGGCCTGCTCCTCAACAGCTTTATTCTTGAGGCGGGTCTGGGACTTTTGCAGCTCTTTCGGCCCTGGCGTGCAGTCGACAAAAATTCCCGCAATTTTATTGGCGTTGGAGCCTTTAATCTTGTCAGGCGATCGACCTATTCTGCTGTGGGTGGACACGCCTCTATCAGGATGCACCCTGTTGACGACATCATGCTGGGTAAAAGAATCAAGAGGAGCGGCTATTCCCAGGAATGTCTTCTCGGAATCGATCTGGTAAAGGTACCCTGGTATAGAAATCTTGCCGATATGACCAACGGCCTTATGAAAAATACCATGGCCACTGTCAACTATCATCTTTATCTTGTGGTTCCGCTTCTTATTGCCATGATCCTGTTTACTGTCATGCCTTTTTGGGGGATGATATATTGTGATGCTCCGGCTCGATATTTTTTTGCTGGATCTGTTGCGATACGCATTGTTCTTTTCGGTTACGGCTCCCTGCTGATAAATATTTCCTCATGGTGGTGTGTTCCAGCTGCAATAATAACCCCCTATATTTCTGTTTTTATCACGGTTCGGGCTGCATGGCTCAATTGCCGCGATCGAGGAATATTCTGGCGGGGGACCTATTATCCCCTGCGTCAATTGCGCCAGAACGAATCTCTTCTTCCCTGGTTTTAAAATGAGCACGGCACACCAAGTCGCAGCCTTCATTTGTTTTGACAGAAAGGCGATTATGCTGGTAGTTTGGAGAACTGGCGGAGTGCAGAGGAGAGCTTTACCGTAAGCCCCGCAAAAGAGTCAGGACAGAGGAAGTGAAGAACGTTTACATTGGATAGGCTGCTGTCTGCCGGGAAAAGCCACCATGCCGCAGTTTACATTCATTAACAGCTTATAGAGGATATCATGCCGGATACCGGGATAACCAAAGTTCTTATCAAGGAAGAAGAAATCAGGGACATCGTTGCTGAGCTGGGCCGGGAAATCACCCAGCATTACAGGGAGGCCGGGGGAGATCTCATTGTTGTAGGTCTTCTGCGAGGCTCGTTCGTTTTTATGGCTGATCTGGTCCGGAAAATTCACTATCCGCTGGTTCTTGATTTCATGGCGGTTTCAAGCTACGGCGATGGAACCATCAGCAGTGGTGATGTCAAGATTGTGATGGACCTCGATGAGTCCATTGAGGGCAGGCATGTCTTGCTGGTGGAAGATATTATTGATACCGGCGCTACTTTTGCAAAAGTAATCCGCATGCTGCAAAACAGAAATCCGGCATC
>JAZBNU010000255.1:0-7421 GCA_036350815.1 Desulfopila sp. | reverse complement strand
TCGGGTGTCTGCAGCCAGGACGGCTGCAGTCAAGCCCCCATGGAAGGGTTTATGGCGTCCCGTGAAAAGAGTGATCCTGCCCCATAGGGCTTGCTGATCTTTAGGGGTAATCAGATATCACAATTCTGCCGGAGTAAGGTACTAAAATGGCCAGACAAGAGGGATAAACAGGGTTCCGGCAAGGATGACGAAAATATTGAGAGGGATCCCCAGGCGGAGATAATCCTTAAAACTATAGCCTCCGGGACCAAAAACCATGAGATTGGTCTGGTAGCCGATAGGCGTGGCAAAACATGCGCTGGCCCCGAAGCAGATCCCGATAATAAACGGTTTTGGATCTACTCCGATACCAAGTGCAGTGGAGACTGCAATAGGAAGGAGAAGAACTGCTGTGGCATTATTACTGAGTACCTGAGTACTTATGCTGGTAAGCATAATCATGGCGCCGAGAATCATAGTGGGTGAGAAACCTGTAAAAAGACTTAAGAAGGCCTCGGCATAAACCTCGCTTGCACCTGTTTTCTGCATGGCAATACCAAGCGCGATTGTGCCGGCGATCAAGAGCAGGACATCTCCCTGCAAAGCCCTGTAAGCATCGCGCATTTGAAGACAACCGGTAATTATCATTAAGAACGCCGCTGTCAGAGCACAGGTCATGATATCGGCAAGACCAAGAGTCGCCGTTCCTATCATGCCGACAAAATTCATCACGGCCCAGACAGCCTTTCGTTTATGCACTATTTCTTCATAGACGTCTTCAATAACTATATAATCCATCTTCGTGCGAATCTCCTGCAGCTTTGAGTCCTGGCACCAGATAAGCAGAGTATCTCCGACCTTCAGGCGGACATCATGAATCTGCTTCTCAGAAAAATGGAGATTCGTTCGTTTGACTGCAATAATGTTAACCTCAGGGTCCCGGGCCAATTCGGTATCGCTGAGCTGTCGGCCAAGCAGAGACGAGTTCGGTGCAATAATCAACTCCACCACAATAGGCGCGTCCTTCTGCGCTCCCATGCTCAAGTCCTGTCCTCCCCATGGCAAATGAGCCTCCTGCTCCTGAAGAATAGCCACCAGATCGTTGAGAGAACCCTTTACCAGCAGAATATCACCCTCAGACATGTTCTTTTTATCACGGGACGGATGATAGATATGGGAATCGCTGACCAGTTCTATGACATCGATTTCAGCAAACTTTTCCTGAAAAAAGAGATACGGATCTTTACCAATCAGTTTACTGCCTTTAGGAATACGTAACTCGGCAAGATATTTGCGATGCTCGCCGTCCTGAAGCTGACAGATGGGATTCGCAAGAGATGGAAGGATACGCGGGGCCGCGATCAACAGGAAGACAATACCCGCTACAGCGATTGGGACTCCGATAATTGACAACTCGAACATGGAAATCGGACCATAGCCGAAATCATTGCTGAGATCACTGACGATGATATTGGTGGAAGTACCGATCAACGTACAGGTACCCGCCAGAATGGAGGCATAGGATACCGGAATAAGAAATTTTGACGGACTGAGACCGAGATCGCAGCACATGCTCATGACTACCGGAATAAAGAGAATGACAACCGGAGTATTGTTGATAAATGCAGAGGCCAGGGCAACGGTAAAAAGGATAACCCCCAGTGCCATATTCAGGTTTTTTCGGGCAAGGCGGATAATACGGCGACCGATAAATTCCACCCCCCCTGTCCGCATCATCCCTTTACTGACGACAAACATGGCACCAACGGTAATAACAGCTGGATTGGCAAAACCCGCCACCGCCTCTTTAGGTGTCAGTATCCCGCTGACAACCAACATCACTATTATGCATATTGCCGTGAGGTCGACGGAAATCTTCTCCGTAATAAGAAGATACAGAGCAAGCAGTAAAATAGTTGAGATGATCCAGATATCCATACCGACCATGCAAAAGAAGGAAAGAACAGATTAAAGGTGTTGCATCAGTATAGCACATAGCTTGGCCCCTCGCATCCACGACAACCTCGGCTGACGAGAAATCCGAGCTGATTCTCTACTGCCACCTGATAACTATTTATCACTTGTCTTTTTTTTACAAGAACAAAAGAAGAAAACAGAAGTCACTGCTGTCAACCTTGCTCCATTTGCAGATTTGTTTGATACTGTAAACCGTTTTTCTTTGACACAGGCACCACTATTACGTATATGATGCCTATTACTCTTCGTGGCGAAACGGCGGGGAGAATCTGCATATTCGTTATTTCTATTTCACCATCACGTAACAATACTATTTAAGAGGAGAAGAACATGCGCGTAACCAGGATCCTGCTTATTACGGCACTGGCTCTGGGTTTTTACGGAAACCTCGCAGCCAAAGAAACAAAAGTCGGCTTTGTTTATGTCTCACCTATTGGTGATGCCGGCTGGTCATATGCTCACGATGTCGGCCGCCAAGCCGTAGAGGAAATTGAAGGTGTCACCACATCGTATGTCGAGGCTGTTGCCGAAGGACCCGATTCTGAACGTGTTATCCAGAATATGGCGAGAAAAGGCTTTGATGTCATTTTTGCCACCAGCTTCGGCTATATGGACCCTATGCTGAAAGTCTCCAAGCAATTTCCAGATACCGTTTTCATGCACTGTTCCGGTTTTAAAACTGCAGAAAACATGGGGAATTATTTCGGCAGAATGTATCAGGCCCGCTACCTCTCCGGGATGGTTGCCGGAGCCATGACCACTTCCAACATCATCGGCTATGCCGCGGCATTCCCGATCCCTGAGGTTATCAGAGGAATCAATGCCTTTACTCTTGGAGCACAGGCCGTCAATCCTGAGGCCACCGTCAGAGTTGTGTGGACGAAAACCTGGTATGATCCGGCAACCGAAAAAGAAGCAGCGAAATCATTGCTCGATGTCGGTGCTGATGTTATCGCCCAGCATCAGGACTCACCCGGTCCTCAGGAAGCTGCTCAGCAGAAAGGTGTCTACTCCATCGGGTACAATACTGACATGTCCGCTTTTGCTCCCCAGGCACACCTCACCGCTCCAATCTGGAACTGGGGTCCTTACTACCAGTCCGTCGTTAAAAGTGTGATGGATGGCACCTGGAAATCAGAATCCGTCTGGCCCGGCATGGAATCCAATATCATCGACCTGGCTCCTTTCGGCGAAATGGTGCCGAAAGAGGTCCAGGAAATGGTCATGGCAAAAAAAGCAGCCATCACCGCCGGTGAGGCAAAGGTTTTCAGCGGCCCGATCAAAGACCAGAAAGGCGAAGTCAAGATCCCTGAAGGTACAGTGGCTGACGATGCGACCCTGCTCGGCATGACCTGGTTTGTTGAAGGTGTTGTCGGCACCACGGAATAATCATTCATCTCCGAGCTGATTCCGGCTGGACGGCGTATCTCTTTCATTCCATCCAGCCGTATCAGTATCTGACTTATTACGAGATTATCAGATGTTTCGTCTGAAAATCATAAAACGACAGGAGCCCCTCGGCTGGCGCTCCTGTCTTGTTGTCTTTGGGGCTGTTTTCCTTTCGCTCACCTTCAGCGCACTGCTCCTTGCTCTACGCGGCACTCCGCCACTGCAGGGAATATCCGTTCTTATTGAGGGAGCCTTCGGTTCGCGCTGGGCCCTGGAAGACTGCCTCCTCAAAGCCATACCTATTTTTCTCTGCTCTCTTGGAGTTGCAATAGCCTTTCGCCTGCAGATATGGAACATCGGCGCCGAAGGCCAGTTCTGCCTCGGAGCCGTTGGAGCAACCTGGATCGCCCTTTCTTTTCCCGGTCAGCCGGCATGGTTTCTGCTGCCGGCCATGATATTCATGGCTGTCGTCGCCGGAGGCATATGGGGACTGATTCCGGCCGTCCTGCGTCAGAAAATGCAGACCAACGAAATCATCGTCAGTCTGATGATGAACTATATCGCCATCCTCATTCTGGACTATCTGGTTTACGGTATCTGGAAAGATCCCACCAGTTTCGGATTTCCCATGACACCTGAATTCTCAGAAGGAGCCATCGTCGGAAAAATCGGCAGCACCAGCATCAACTGGGGCCTGCTGCACTGCATCATTCTCGCTGCCGCTGTCTGGGTGTTTTTTCGCTATACCAAGCTGGGTTTTGAGCTGAAGGCCAGCGGCGACAGTGTCAAAGCCGCCAGATACGCGGGCCTGCCCTACGACAAACTGGTTTTTCTGGTCATGATTCTCAGCGGCGCCCTGGCCGGCTGGGCCGGTTTTATAGAGGCTTCCGCCACCATCAACAGACTGCAGCCCAGCATTATGGTGGGCTATGGTTATACCGCAATCGTCGTTGCGTGGCTCGCCAGTCTTAACCCTCTCTATATTGGCATTGCCTCATTCCTGCTCGCCGGTCTGCGGGTGGGTGTTGAGAATCTGCAGCTCGATCTGCAGGTACCCGCGGCTTTTGGCGGCATAATGGAAGGTCTTATCCTTCTCACCGTACTGGCAGGCGGCTTTTTTATCCATTACCGACTTTCACTGGTGCGCAAAAAATGATGATGGACCTTGTCATACCGCTCCTTGCGGCCACAGTACAATCCGGTACCCCGATTCTGTATGCGACCCTGGGTGAAATCATCACTGAAAAATCAGGCGTGCTCAATCTTGGAGTGGAAGGCATCATGATCGTCGGCGCACTGACCGGTTTTGTTGTCGCCAAACTCACCGGCAATCCCGCCCTGGCTTTTCTGGCCGCAGGACTGGCCGGCACTGCAACCGCATCTATTCATGGCCTTGTCTGTCTGGTTTTCCAGGGAAACCAGGTTGTCTCAGGTCTTGCCCTGACCATACTGGGTGTGGGTTTTGCCAACTATCTGGGCAGTCCTTTCGTGGGCCAGTCGGCCCCGGGGTTTTCTCCCTGGGCCATACCGTATCTCTCTGAAATACCAGCCATCGGGCCAATCTTCTTCAATCACGACCCACTGGTCTATATCACCTATTGCATTCCCCCTCTTCTCTGGTTCTTTTTTTATTTCAGCAGATACGGCCTCGGCCTTCGCGCCGTCGGCGAAAACCCCGGCGCGGCAAAGGCTGCAGGACTCAATGTCATTCTGTACCGCTGGGCAGGCATCCTTGGCGGCGGCTTTTTCATGGGGCTCGGAGGAGCCTACCTTTCCCTTGCCTATACCCACCTGTGGACCAATAATATGACGGCCGGGCGAGGATGGATTGCCGTGGCCCTGGTAATTTTCGCCTTCTGGCGCCCTGGCAGAGCTGTTTTCGGCGCCTACCTGTTCGGCGGCATCATGTCTCTGCAACTCCGTCTACAGGCCACAGGCACTCAGGTACCATCTTCCCTTCTGCTGATGCTGCCGTATATACTTACCATCGTGGTACTGGTTCTGTCCTCATGGAAAAAGGGAAAATCTGAAGCACCGGCAGCGCTTGGTGTAAATGCAAAACCAGCAGATTAAGATAACACCATAAACGAGGTAACTCATGACTCAATCCACAGACTATCAACGAATGTATCCCATTTCCTGGGAACAGCTCCACCGTGACTCCAAGGCCCTTGCCTGGCGTCTTTTGAGCGATCATTATTTTCAGGGTATTATTGCAATCACCAGAGGCGGGCTCGTGCCCTCGGCAATCATAGCGCGCGAACTCAACATCCATATGGTGGACACCATCTGTGTCTCCAGTTATGACTGGCAGGATAAAAAAGGCGAAGCCGAGGTTCTCAAAGATTTTCACGGCAACGGCGAGGGCTGGCTGCTGGTGGATGATCTGGTCGACACCGGCCGAACAGCCAAACTGGTCAAGGAGATGATCCCAAAAGCCCATTTCGCCACAGTCTATGCCAAACCTGCCGGCCGGCCTCTGGTGGATACATTCATCACCGAAGTCAGCCAGGACACCTGGATACTTTTCCCCTGGGATACCGAGTCTCAGTTCGTCCAGCCCATAGCAGGAAAGAGATAATCCAGTGACAGACCATCCGACCATACGTCTCCAGGGCATCACAAAGTCCTTCGGCAAAGTAAAGGCCAACCATGATATCTCTCTGGATATTCACAAGGGCCGCATCCTTGCTCTGCTGGGCGAGAATGGAGCCGGCAAATCGACCCTGATGTCGATACTGGCAGGCCAGCTCCAGCCTGACTCAGGGACCATATTGCTCAACGGAAAAGGTGTTCAGCTCAATTCCACAGACAAAGCCATCCACGCAGGCATCGGCATGGTCTACCAGCATTTCAAACTGGTAGAGGCAATGACTGTCATGGAAAATGTTTTTCTCGGCAAAGGCGGCTCCCTGTTCCTCAACACCAGGAAGATGAACGATGAGGTCATCTCCCTCTGTCGTCTATACGGCATGCAGTTGCGGCCGGACATGACCATCGGTGACCTCTCCATGGGAGAAAAACAGCAGGTCGAAATACTCAAATTGCTCCACCGAAAAAGCGATATTCTCATCTTTGATGAACCAACTGCGGTGCTCACGCCCGAAGAAGCCAAAGGGCTTTTCGCCACCATGCGTCTTATGGTCAGCCAGGGAAAGGCCATAGTGTTCATCAGTCACAAGCTTGAAGAAGTCATGTCCATCGCCGACGACATTGCCATTCTCAGAAGAGGAGAGGTTGTCGACACCATTGAGAAAAAGCTGGTTTCTTCCACCGCCGAGCTGGCCGAAAGAATGGTTGGAAGAGAAGTACTGCTCAAGGTCGATCGCCGGCCGAGCGAACCGAAACAGCTGGTCCTGAAGGTAGAAAACCTCTGTCAAGGAATGGCCAAAGATATTTCTCTCTCCATCAGGCAGGGAGAAATCCTTTGTCTCGTCGGGGTCGCCGGCAACGGGCAAAAACCGCTGGTGGAAGTAATCTGCGGACTGCGCCGCCCAGAGAAAGGCAGTGTCAATTTACTGGGACGGGAGTGGAAACGGTTCTTTGCCGGGCGCGAATGGAAGAACGGCCTGAGCTATATCCCCGAAGACCGGCAGGGCCTGGCCACCTGCCAGGGCCTTGACCTGCTTGACAACTTCCTCCTCACCACCAGAGACGGCTTCAAGAGAGGGGTGTGGCTGCAAAGAGAAGAAGCACGCGTCAAGGCGGACAACCTTCTCCACGAATTCGACATTCGTCCGCCGGATCTCGATGCTTTTGCCTGGCAGCTGTCGGGGGGGAACCTGCAGAAAATGGTACTTTCGCGTGAGTTCTATCGCCAGCCGCGCCTCATCGTCGCGGAACAGCCCACCCAGGGCCTCGATATCGCCGCGATGGAAGATGTCTGGCGTCTTCTCCTCAAAGCTCGCGAGGAAGCCGGCATCCTTCTGGTAACCGGTGATCTCTCCGAAGCCCTTGCTCTCTCCGATCGCATCGCGGTAATGTATGGCGGCAGAATTGTCGACTGCTTTGCGACAAACGATCAGGAAAAAGTCGAACACATCCCGCAAATGATGGCAGGCCTCCACCAGACCGAG
>JAZBNU010000254.1:0-9642 GCA_036350815.1 Desulfopila sp. | reverse complement strand
TCCTGGCTGCAGACACCCGAGAAAAGAGCGACCCTGCCCCCTTAAAATCACGATGCTGAGTTTCAGGGGTAATCAGGATACTAAAACACACTACAAGTGATCCAATATGATTGAAAAACAGGTATGCAACCTCAAAACAGGAAATTGAGGTCCCCCTAAAGTCTCTGACGGTCGTCAGGACATTCGAGGTGCTGCACCACAGAACGGTAAGCGTGATTTCAGTGAGCGGGAAAAGGAAAAAATACGTGCCGCTGTTCAGGAAAAATATGTGAAAGTGTCCTCCACTGCGAGTGGCATGTTTACGTATCAAACGGGGAAGGACGGGGCGGAGATACTTGGCTACGATGAAGAGATTCTCGCGCGTATTCCGGCTGGGATACTTGATTCTTTCTGCGGGGTGGGCAACCCCTTTTCTCTGGGAGAAATTCAGCCAGGCGAAAGCATCCTCGACATCGGTTCCGGTGCCGGTTTTGATCTGATTGTTGCTCGCAGCAAAACAGGGCCTGAAGGCCGGGTTTGCGGGGTTGACCTGACCCCGGAAATGATTGCCCGGGCTCGCTCCAATTTTGCAGAACTGGCAATTGCGGATATCGAAACCCTGCAGGTTGACTCAGAACAGCTGCCTTTCGCCGATGAGACCTTCGATCTGATTATCTCCAATGGAGTAATAAATCTCTCTCCTGAAAAAGGGCTGTTGTTTCAGGAGATGTACAGGGTTTTGAAAACGGGTGGCCGGGTGCAGATAGCCGACATGGTTCTGGAAAAGGAGCTGCCGCCCGGGATGGCAGGTAACCTTGATGCCTGGGCGCAGTGAATAGGCGGTGCGGTCTCCGTGAGAGACCAGATAGAGCTCATGGAAAAAGCAGGATTTGCAGAAGTTCGATGGGCAGGTAATACAGGGGTGAAAACCTCTGCATATACGACAGGCGCTCTTTTTACAGCAGTACGCAGTTGATGGGAATAGGTCTTGGGCAAGTCGACTCAGTCTTTCTGAGAAATCCGTTCTAGAATTGATTCAAGTGTGAGGTTGCGCATCTTCTCTTCAATCTCTATTTGTATTTCGGCAAAAAGATCGAGAAAGTAATGATTTATTGCCGATGTATCGTCCGATTGGCCGAGTGTCATGGAGGTTACGTCGAGATGAAAGGCCTTGCGGTCTTCAATAGCACAATAAATCTCCTGCAGGTGAATATTCTCCGGTTCTCTGGCAAGAACATACCCGCCTGATGCTCCTTTGGTGGTGGTTACCACACCAATTTCAGCCAGATCCGCCAGCAGGCGGCGCAACTTCGAGGCGTTCACCCCGGTGCTGCTGGAGATGGTGGCGCTGCTCTGTGGGGTGCTGCTGTTTCTGGCGAGAAAGCAGAGGGCCTTTACTGAGTTTGACAGTTTTGTCGATGCCGGCATTGTACTTTTCTTGCTCCATATGTTACAGTTATCGTAACATATATTTTCCCGAGGTTTTAAGCAAGTGCTTTTTGCTGAGCTATCCATACGATGACATTGCAGAGAAAAGAGGTGCTGTATGAATTTTTTACGGGATTTGGCAATAGAGGAAAACAATCGTGGTGTCTCCACCGGACAGAGATGGAACGGGACTGCGGATAACGGTGAAATAGAAGTTTTTTCACCGGTCGACGGCAGGAAAATCGCCACAGTCTACCAGGCAACGGAAGGCGACTATAACGAGACTGTGATAACTGCCGCCGCCGCTTTCAGGCAGTGGCGCGCTACTCCTGCCCCAAAACGTGGGGAGATCGTCAGACAGATTGGTGATGAACTGCGCCGCAGCAAGGAGTCGCTCGGCATGCTGATCTCTTATGAGATGGGCAAATCACTCCAGGAGGGGCTTGGAGAGGTGCAGGAGATGATCGATATATGCGATTTCGCCCTGGGGCAGTCACGTCAGCTCTACGGCTTTACCATGCATTCGGAGCGTGTTGAACATCGTCTCTATGATCAGTATCATCCGCTCGGAGTTGTCGGTGTTGTTACCGCCTTTAATTTCCCGGCGGCGGTATGGTCCTGGAATGCTATGATAGGAGCGGTCTGCGGGAATACCATCCTGTGGAAACCTTCCTCAAAGACACCGCTGACAGCCATTGCCATTCAAAAAATAGTCGCGCAGGTGACAGAGGCGAATAGCCTTCCTGAAGGTATTTTTAATATTGTGGTTGGGCGTGGCAGTGATGTGGGGGAAAAAATGCTTGCCGACAGGCGGATTCCATTGATCTCCGTAACAGGTTCCACCAGAGTCGGCCGGTATGCCGCGGAGGTGGTTGCTGCTCGGCTGGGTCGATCGATTCTTGAGCTGGGCGGCAACAACGCGGTCATTGTTACTCCAAGTGCTGACCTGAAACTCGCCGTTCCCGCCATTGTCTTCTCGGCAGTGGGAACAGCTGGACAGCGCTGTACTACCACAAGGCGGGTAATCGTTCATGATTCAGTTTATGACACGGTCAAGGAAGCACTGCTGAAAGCCTACAGTTCGCTGAAAATAGGTTCACCGCTGCAGCAGAAAAATCATATGGGCCCTTTGATTGACCGTGATGCCGTGGTCGGCTATCGCCTGGCTTTGGAAAAGTTGGTTGAGCAGGGAGGAAAAGTTCTTGTCGGAGGAAAGATACTTGAAGGAAAGGAGTATGCTTCGGGCTGCTATGTCGAACCGGTATTGGCCGAGGCTGAAAACAGCTTTGCCGTTGTGCAGGAAGAAACCTTTGCTCCGATTCTTTATCTGATCCGTTACAGTGGCGCAGTAGAAAACGGCATAGCGCTGCAGAATGACGTGGTCCAGGGACTCTCCTCTTCCATTTTTACCAGAGATCTGCGTGAGGCTGAACTGTTTCTCTCTGCAGCCGGATCAGATTGCGGACTGGCCAATGTTAATATCGGTACTTCAGGGGCGGAGATTGGAGGGGCCTTTGGAGGAGAAAAAGAGACCGGCGGGGGGCGCGAGTCCGGTTCCGATGCCTGGAAGGGCTATATGCGAAGGCAGACCAATACCATAAACTATGGTACCAGTCTACCGCTGGCGCAGGGGATAACCTTTGATATCTAGGCCGGATAATTCATGGCTTGAGATGGCTTGCTAGACGCAATATTTCACGTGCTTGCTGAGTTCATAATCGAGGCATCAAGGGTGCAGCTGTAATACTCTACCGCAAACCCTTGATAACGAAAAGTATGGGCTCAGCAGGCACGCCCGAAGGGTGAAAAACAGGTTAGCTTGCTGCCAGCTTTTCTAAGCACAAACTGTACCCAGCACAAATCAAAGAATATCTGCATTAATTCTCTGATTTTTCATTATAAACATGGCAGTAGCTTGCTTTTTCATGAAATGTTGGGGCTAAATCAGCCTTTCCCTTAGAGACTGCCGTTTCCGGTCTGTGAAGGAATGGAACTATTATCTCGCCTCCCGTCATGGAAGTTATTAAGATTTTGAAAAAACCACAACCAGTGATTCCACGTTCGTCGCCTCTGTAAATCGTCACAAATAGCCCTATATTGTATTTGATCTGTGTGCAGCACAGGCATCGACTTGAAGTTTTTCTTCTGTCAGGCTGCTTTTCCGGGTATAAAAGAGCTACCTTTTAACTCTCAAAACATGATATTGTATAGAAGATCGCGCATGTTGAGCCAGCAATTTCAGATAACCATTACCTTATGAAATCGAGAGGTTTATGCATATCAACAAGAGTTTCCTGCTGCTTTTTCTTCTTTTTCTTTCTGCTACTATTTTTTACTCAACGTCCTGTGCACAATCCACACAACTCAATTGGATTGGACACTGGAAAGGTGAGGACAAAAGAGAGTCTCTGGTCGATGAGGTAAAAAAGGAATTTGAATTTCTCAATCCTGATATACGGGTCAATCTTGTTCATGACAGAGATATCGTGGCTAAAGGAGATAATTTTAAATGGAAGACCGCCTATACTATTGTCGAGATGATACGAACAGGAAATATCAAGTGGGATGTCGTTTTCCTGGATATTATCGTCTATAATTATGTTGCCGAACTTTTGAAAGACCCTTTGTGGGGAGTAGAACACTTGGTAGATTTCAGCACAGTACCGGGGTTTCTCCAGACCCAGAAAGAATTTATTATCAATGACGCCTTTTACAGAAATCAGACTGGAGGGCTTTTGGTCGGACCGTATATCGAAGGGTATTTCTTTTTTTTCTGCCAGAACAAAGAACTTGCCAGGAAGGCTGGTGTAAAGATACGTGAGAGGAATATGTCGGTCGAAGACCTGCTGACGTACGCCAGGCAACTCTCCGAATACAATAAAAAGAATAATTCTTCAATACCTCTCATCTGGTTAAGTGCATGGAACAGGCTTGAAAGCCTGTTTTTTAATATTTTCAGGAGTTATTTTGACGACCCCGAAGTTGCAATTGAAGAATCATATAGCAAGGAAAAGGAAAAAGCCTTTTTTGATACTCTTTTGGCATTTGAAAAACTCAGCCAGTATCAACCGGTAATTAACAAGGACTGGCAGAGAGTTAATTGGGATGAATTTAAAACCGGTTTTCTGGAAGGAAAAGGACTGCTGATAACCGGGGGCTCATTTATGTACAATCATTTTATGGCCGCAGAGCCTGAAAAATTTAAATCAGTCGGGCCTGCAGAATATCCTGTTGTGAAAAAGTCACAAGGTCTGGTGGGTAATTATACACCTGTTTTTGCGGTTATGAAAAACAGCCCGAATAAAAAGGTTGCAATTGACCTGCTCATGTTATGGTCCGAGCCCAAGGTCGCAGAAAAATGGGTGAACTACACCAGAAACCCAACCGGAATAAAGGGACACCTCGATGAACCGGCATTCAAAGCTATGCCCGATGAAGTTTTTAGCCGGTTTGTTACTGAATTGACGGAGCAGTACCGTAGACTCCCCATGAGATATTACCAGCAGCCTGTATATGTGTTTGGTAAAAATGCTCCAATTACCCCAACAGCATTCAGGGAGGATCTTGCATTGATACTTCAAGGGAAGCAAACAGCCAGTAACTACTTCAACGATGTCATGAAACGATTCAACCAGGAAAAAAAGCCGGATTTTTCGCCATATGCGTCCGAGGGTGAATGATTTCTGCTGTCCATTTTACTTTGGTACTGCCATTTTGAAAAAGTCATTATCGATAAAAGCCAAGGGATCTAATCGTGAGACGTATCCTTCATAGTATACCGCTGAAAATTTGCCTCACGATTCTGATCACTGAAACAGTGCTGCTCTTGTTAATGGGCATGTACTATATCAATCGATTCTGGAGCGAAATTGATGATGGCGTGAGTGAGAAATTAATTATCCCCAGGGTACTAATGGAACAGAGGGCCCTCAACTTTGATGCTGTCACAGATTTTTCAGCTTTGGAAGAAATTGTTCAGGAAGAAGTCCACGATGCTTTTATTGCAAAAAGCGATGGGAAGATTTTTTATTCAAATGATCCATCCCGAATAGGAAAACACTTTACCCTTTTTCTCGATAATAATGATCCGTTACGCACACAAGATCATGACATTTCAAAAAACTATACCTCCACCTTTACCTCGGATGATAACAATACCTATATCTCTGTTCAGTCTCCCCTGGTGGTAGGCAACCGTTTGCTTGGACTATTATTCATCACCATAGATTCCGAGAAGATACAGAGGGAAAAAACTAACATCCTGCTTATGTTGCTTCTTGGGTCCGCCGTAACAATTATATTGACAACCTTACTGGAGGCATTGCTGGTACACTGGATCTTTGTCCCTCGAATAAAAAGAACCTCAACTGCTCTGCAAAAAGTTGAGGATGGTGATCTGACGATACGCATCGCTCCCAAAGGAACAATGGATGAAATAGGCGTACTCATTGAACAGATCAATTCAATGATTTCAGCTATCGAGCAAAACACCAAGAACCTGCAATTGCTTAATAAAGGAGGCGAAGCTTTTACTCAAGCATCGTGTTCGGCAGAAGTTGAAGATATCTTTTATCAGATAATGCAAGAGCATTTTGGCGGATCATTAAGCAAGGATGATTCAGACATATTGGGTTATTTGGCCAGTTCTTCTATCAACAAAAGCGAATTTGAGCGCAAAATTGTAAGTATTTTTCCAGAAGATATTAGGACGAACATGCCTGGCAGTAATTGGGAGTTCTGTCGAGCTCTCTCTCGTTTACGCTCAAGTGCGTTAAAGAGAGAAAAATTGATTTTGCAGACAAAAGAAGCCGAAGAAGAGTACAGGCAGCTATTTTCTTCGGCCCAAGAAGGCATTTTTAAGACAACACTTAAAGGAAAACTGTTGATAGGTAATCCATCTTTATTGCGGATGTTTGGCCATGGGGTGGATGAGAAAAGTGTAGAAAAATGTTTGAATATCAATTTCTTGGACTATTTAAGCAAGAAGGATCAGGCTCGAGTCTGTAAAGAAATAAATAACACTGGGACAATACATGATTTTGAGGTTCAATTTCGCCGCCAAGATGGTTCCACTTTCTGGGCCTCGCTGTCCGCGCATGTACCAGAAGAGAAGAACGAGAAAGAGCAGGCTGTTGAAGGGAGAATAGTTGACATTTCGGAGCGCATCCAAAGAGAGAAAGTAGAACGGGAAAAACAGGTTGCTGATGCAGCGAATAAGGCACAGGTTGAACTTCTACATGTTCTGGAACAAAAAAACAAACAACTGCAAAAGACGCTTACAGAGCTTAATGCTGCCCAGAAGCAATTGGTGCAGTCAGAAAAAATGACAGTTGTGGGGCTTACTGTCGGTGGTGTTGCCCATGATTTAAATAACATTCTTTCAGGGGTTGTAAGTTATCCAGAACTGCTTCTTTTGAGACTCCCGGAAGAGAGTGAATTTAGAGAACCACTCAAAACAATAATGGCCTCAGGCAAAAAAGCAGCTGCAGTGGTGGACGACCTGCTCACCCTTTCCAGGAATGTTGCCAAAAAGAATACGGTAATTTCATTAAATTCCCTTATTGAAGATTATTTGCAGTCAGGCGAATTCGAGCACGTAAGATCCGTTTTCCCTCATGTACATGTTTCAACCAGCTTCAAAGACGATTTATTTCCCGTTAACTGTTCCACAGTGCATATAGAAAAGGTGGTAATGAATCTGGTGATCAATGCCATGGAAGCTATAAAAACATCGGGTACAATACAAATTACCACCGAAAATATAAGCAGTGTTCATGGTAAGAATCTTCCCCCGGCCCTTCCTCCAGGCGATTACGCCGTATTAAAAATCATTGATGATGGGCCGGGGATCAGCGATGAAGATATAAACCATGTGTTTGAGCCGTTCTACACAAAAAAAGTTATGGGCCGCAGTGGAACCGGGCTAGGATTGACAGTAGTATGGAATGCGCTCGAAGAACATGGCGGCACCATTACTGTGGACAGCCAAAAACACGGTACGGTTTTCACTGTCTATCTACCGGCTTCCGAAATAGAAGTTTCTACTTGCGATGAAACCATTCCCCTCGATAAGTTGAAAGGAAAAGGATCCATTCTGATCATAGATGATGAAGAACTGCAGCGTCATCTTACGACAAGTATGCTTGTTCAGTTTGGTTACACAGTAAATAGTGTAAGTTCCGGGGAGGCAGCTCTAGATTACCTCCAGAAACACCCAACAGACCTGCTCGTCCTCGACATGATTATGCCACCCGGTATGAATGGTCGTGAAACCTATGAAAAAATACTTCAAATGTATCCCGGCCAAAAGGCTATTATTGCCAGCGGATTCTCTTACAATGAAGACATCCAAAAGACTTTGCAACTCGGAGCGCAGCACTTTCTTAAAAAACCTTACTACATGGAAGAACTAGGTAAAGCCGTCAGAGAGGTACTTTTTTCGTAGCTTTGTATCCATAGAAAGTTACTGCAATATTGAAAGGCCGGTCGTATTTTCTTCAGATCTGGAAATTTTGCGTTAAAGGAAATGCCGGCCTGCATAGGGATGACCTATGACCTCACCTCCCGTAGAGACTGCCGTTTCTGGTTTGTAAAAAAGCATCGAGGGGGATATTTTCCTGCCGGATGAAGCCTGCGCTGGGAAGGGTGCCGTGGTTCACCATTTCAACAACAGCACAGACCGAAGCGGCAGTGGTCCAGGAGATGGCCCTTCGTGTTTTTCCTCCAATCTCTTTTGGATAGTAGGCGTTGACAAATTCGTCCCGCAGAAGCATGCCGTCTTTCCATCCTTCTCCGGAAGCATGGATAAAAACAACGTCCTCGCTGACTGCCGGTTTGGCATTGGTGAGAATCTCTCCGGCCATTTTTCTATTTTCCCGCATCAGCAGTTCGTGGAAGAAAAAGTTCATCAGTTTAACGTGTCCCGGGTAGCGGATGCTTTTGTAATCCAGGTTTTCCACCTTGTGCAGATACGTCTCACACATCGTACCCAGTCCGCCTGAGGTTGTGAATGCTTCAAGCTGGATACCGTTTATCACCAGAGTTTCTATCCACTCCATGGGAGAGACCCATTTGTGGATACCGTTTTCGATAACTTCGCAATCGTTAAGGTACTCGTTGACGACACCTTCGGGTGACCAGTTGAAGGCGTAGCCAAGCAGACCGGTGGGGTGCTGCGGCAGGGCACCGACCCGCAATTTGATTGCTCTGACCTTGTCGAAACCGGATGCCAGGGAAGCACCGACGATACCGATAAAACCGGGAGCAAGACCGCATTGGGGAGCCAAAACTGAAGCGCTGCTACTCGCCATGGTGATGATCGCTTTAGTGGTTGGAACATCTTCGGTGAGATCGAAATAGTGGATTTTTTTCTGGCAGGCAAATTCAGCAATCTTCAGATTGAAAGTATACGGCAGACAGGAAATGATGGCGTCATAGCTGGAAAGTTGAGCTGCGGGAACACTATTGTTGCCTGCATCGAGCTGGATGGTTGGATACGGGCAGTTGTCGATGGGGTGGAGGTCGGCCCCGGTAACATTAAAACCGGTTTCCTGGAGAAGTTCAGCAACAAGGTGACCTACTTTTCCCAATCCAAGAACAATAACTGAGCGGATCTTTTCTTTCATAGAGAGCCCTCTTAGGTATATGTTGTAGTTAGTGTAACATATCTCTGCTCTTGAAATTATGCAAGAAAAATGAGAATCTGATTGCCCTAAAGATCAGCAAGCCTTATGGGACAGGATCACTCTTTTCACGGGGCGCCATAAACCCATCCATGGGGGCTTGACTGCAGCCGTCCTGGCTGCAGACACCCGAGAAAAGAGCGACCCTGCCCCCTTATGATTACGATGCTGAGTTTCAGCGGTAATCAGGAATGAGAATTGAAAATGGTGAGGCAAATGGAGAGAAAGGAGGTCTTCCAGAGTGGAGGTGTGTGTCGGCTGGGATACGGCTGCCCTGTGCAGACCGCGCCAGTGTATTCTGCCGTATTCCTCTGTCTCCGGGGAGGAATACGGCAGACGAGGTGTTCGTCCTATTGGGTCAGGCCAAGGTGGTATTCTTCGTATTCCGTCTCTCCCTGCAGTACTTCGGCATATTTTCTTTCGTTTTCCTGACGTACCGCACTGTCGCGGTAGTTATGCCAGTCACTGATGTTGCGCCACATGGCAATCACCAGCACAGTATGGGGATCTTTAGCATGTGTCAGGGTTTCCGATGTGATATATCCTTCCTGTT
>JAZBNU010000253.1:0-4497 GCA_036350815.1 Desulfopila sp. | reverse complement strand
TTCGGCAACGTTGCAGGCACGGTAAGATCGGCTGGCCTTCGGTGAACATTGTGTATGGTTTTCTTATGAAAGTATCCTGCTTAAACATATTGGAATATCGTCTAATTTAAGAAAATTGACGCAATGTTCATGAGAAATTCGGGTTAGAGTCAGCATTGAACAGAACCACACAACTTCTTATCATCTTCCATTTTTGTCTTCTACCCAACAAAACCACAACGCATGTATTTGTGAGATATTGTCAGTTAGAAGAAAGTATACAGAGGAGAACGTCAAGTCAGATGTGAATACGGGAGACAGATTTATTTTCACAAAACAACGTAAAAAAAAGGTAAGCGCAGACTCCGATCAGTCCACTCAGTCTTTCCTAGAAAAATTGAGGTAAGCGCAGACTCCGATCTGTCTCCCGGATAAAGAGATCATGGCTGAGTTTCGTACGTAATCAGATTTGATATTGGCAAGCTGGGAAGATTATCGTTATAGAGCCCTGTGTCAAAACAAACCGATATATTGAAGCTATAAACAACCAGCCCAGAATTCTACCCGGATTTCTCTTCAACATTGTTACAATTTTCATTAATTGGACGACAGGAGCTGAAACAAAGCCCGGTCTAAGGCCGGGCTTTGTTTCAACATTCCGGACTGGCCTTATTTTAGTTTAAAGAGGACCCTATCCGGACCATCAACCTTTTTGGGCTTGACCAGCACCACAGGTGATCCTTCCGCAAACTCTTCACCGTCTTTCATCTCGAGCATGCCGAAGACTGAGCCGGTCACCCCTGGAAATTCCACCTGTACAAGAATTTTCTCCTTGTCGAGCAGGTGTCCTGAGCGGTCTTCATAGACCACGGTGAAAGAACGGATAAACCCCGAGCCTGGATTGACCGTTCTGGCATCCTTCTCCGGGTTGAGCATGGTCAGACTCTCTTCGTCGAACAGTGCCGGCGGTACAAGTATTTCGTCACGTTCGGCACAGTAGGTTCCGTTGATTTTGCCCTTGGCAAGATCGGTATAGAACTTTGCTCCGCCCACACCGGTTGTATATCGATATGACAGCGGAATCTTGCCAAGCTTTTGCGACATGGACAGCACATCAGCCTCCAGCGGCTTGATCTGCTCGATTTTAACCTTGGTCTTCTTGCGGCCAATTGGGGCAAAATATTTGATATCGAGGATATCACCGGTACGCTGCGATTCGGACTTCCATACAGCCTTGACCTGCATGCCGATCTTGACATCCTTGCCGTCCACCTCACCAAGCTTATGCACCAGCCCCATATCCTCATTAATGCCGTCCAGGGCGATTACCGCAAAAATATTGACCTTCCCCTTGGGCAGGGGTGAACTGTCCCAGTTGACATGCGATATGGTGAATGTCTTTACCACACCGGTGTCGGGCAGGTTGAAGTAGTTGCTGACCGGGGCAAGATCGGCTATTTCGGAAAAGGACCTGGCCGGTACCATCATCCGATTCGTGCGGGTATCCAGACTGCCGCGAATTTTCCCTTTTTTGAGACCATCGAGATAGGTCGATATGGCAAATCCGTTATCCCAGGCATAGCGCAGGTCAGGAGCATCGGCAATATTTGGAACATCATCGACCGACTTGATCGGCGTACCCGGCAGGTCTTCCCGGGTCATGTCGTTCCAGCGCGAAGCAGTCACCGGGGAGGCACCTTCGGCCCCCATTACCACCACCGTACCGGCCTGCATCAAATCGCCCCATGCCTGAGCCACCCCGCGGCGCAGCGCTCGCTGTATCTGCCGCTTGCCGGCCTGGCCGCTCAACTGAAAATAGAGTTCGGCTATTTTCATGAGGCCGGTGGCGGCAATGGGATTGCCAACCCCCAAGGCCCCGCCGGAGGGACATATCGGATGGCTGCCTTCCGGGCCAAGGTTGCCCGACTCGAACAGATTCTTCACCGTACGGCCGGTCTTGTCGAGAAGCAGAGCGTTGAGATGATGCAGCGCTTTGTAGTCGAAGGGGTCGTAGGGTTCAAAGAAATCGATATCGCGGGCTGGGTCGGTAATCCCCGCCATCTGGTAGGCATCTCTTGCCGCCATGGCTACATAGTCGGGATAACAGAGATCCCGCGTACACCAGTAAGCGGTTTCAAGGCGAAAACCAACTCCCTCGATAAAGACCGGCGCCTTTTTCAGAGTACGGGCGATCCGTTCGTTGGCCAGTATGATGGCCACGGCCGCATCGGAGGTTGGGCTTATGTCAAAACGTTTCACCGGCCAGGAGAGCAATGGTGAGTTAAGGACATCCTCGGCGCTCATATCCACTGCTACCTGAGAGGCGGGATGATTGAGCGCGTTGCGCTTGATCATCGCCGAAACCTCAGCCAGGTCGCGCTCGCTGTAGCCGTAAACGTGCATGAAACGAGCCATTTCCAGGGCAAAGATGTGGATAAGGGTCAATTCAAGAGGCTGTTCCGTAACCCGGTCAAAAATCGTTATAAAAGCTCCGGCCGGATGAGGAGAGCACGGCGACATCTTTTCTTCAGCAACCACCATACAGGTGTTGTATTTCCCGGAAGCTACATGCATCCAGCCATGAATCGGGCTCATCACTCCGGTGGCTCCACCAATAAAATGGCGCATATAGGGTTTATTGGCTCCACCGGCACCTGCAATCAGATGCTCCCCCTTCATATGGATACCATCAAAAGCATCGGGTGCCGTCCCCAAGGTTACCGCATCAATATCATCAATATCAAGACCGGCATCTTGCAGAGCCATGTTGACCGCCTGAGCTGCCAGTTCACCTGGCGCCTCCTGCGCCCGGCGCATGAATTTGGTCATGCCCACACCAATAACTGCTACGCGATTGCTCATAATGTCCTCCTTTCGTTGTCCAATATGGCCACGACGCAGGAATCGGTCGGAACTCCGCGCCAGGCATGCACCAGTACGCGCTCAGCCTCTACCCCGCAGCGCCCCGCATCGCCGCGGAGCTGGAGCAGCGCTTCATATAGACGCGCGCCTCCAGTGGCTTCAAACAGGTCGCCACCGCCTAGAGCACCACCGCCCGGGTTGACAATTGGTTTGTGATCAATAGCGACACCCAAAGCCTCCATATGCATAAGCTGACGGTGCGCATAGAGATCGGAAACAAAAAAGGCATCTATCTCATCCAAGGGACTGGTAATTCCTGATTCCTGATAGGCCCGCTCGGCAGCTATGGCTGTACCGGCGGAAAAACTGTGATCGCGCCGCTCCAGGATAGAATTCCCCGAGCCCCATCCCAGACCTGCGATATACGCAGGTCTGGAGGCATATTTCCTGGCTGCTTCATCACTGCCCAGTACCGCAATGACAGCGCCGTCAGCATGCCGGGCACACATCAGCTCGGTCAGCGGCAATGCCACCGGCCGGGCACTGATAACATCATCCACCGAGAAAAGATCCCCATAAGGTGCAGTGGTATTAGCGATGGCGGAGGCACGATTATTAACCACAACCTCTGCCACATCCTCAATAGTGAAATCCGATTCCTGCAGAAGGGAATTGAGCTCCAGTCCTGCCAGCCAGTGAGGCGACACGCCGAAACGGTTAAAAATCGGATCATAGGCAAAGCGGAGCATTTCATCCTTGGTGAGAACGTTTGAGGCCTTGCTGTAGGACTCAACCACCAGGATATCAAAATGCCCTGTCTCAATCTGCATGGCGGCCGAAGCCACAGCATGCATGAAGTCGCCCGGTATGGTGTACACCGGTTTGCGTACCATGCCGAGCTGATCAGGTACATACTCATCGGCTATTGAATAGCCTGAGGGAAAATCTTCTTCTGCAGATACGGCGCCATCTATCAGGTCAATGGTAACGCCCGCATCCCTGTAAGCCATTTTGGCAGCTTTGGCGATCATCTCACGGTACGACAGACCTGTCGACGTGGGTGTGAAGCCGCAGATGCCCATTCCTAACAATGCAACGCCCATAGCAGGATCCTCTTCTCCGGTATTCCCCAATTTCATGCCCGCAAGACAGACCGAGCAGAGCGCCCCGGAAGAGCTGCTCTGGGAGACCTTCTGAGAATGGGTATTCCCGGAAGGTATCTCAGGATGTATTGGGTAAGTTGGTACAACCTCGCAGATCCACCTGTATTACTCTTTCCTTACAAAAAAATATCTCCTCCATTCAACAACATAAGGACAGCAGCATCACAAAATTATCATTTCCTCCTTAGCATAGATAACAGCAAGAATCGTAGCTGGCTCATCACCATGACAGGAGACCATATGAGGCAGATTAGAATCGTAATACACAGAATCTCCCGGGTTGAGAATATCCTTATGATCGAGAAGGGTTATCTCAACCTTTCCTTTGAGAACAAAGATGAACTCTTCTCCGATATGCCGGCTTGCCAGGGCCGTCTGAGACTCGACCGGATTGAGCGTAACGAGGAAAGGCTCCATCTGTCGGTTTCTTTTGTGCTTGCCGAGGCCCTGATAGCTGTAGCCGCAGGATTCGCTGTAAGCTGCACTGAACCTG
>JAZBNU010000252.1:0-3108 GCA_036350815.1 Desulfopila sp. | reverse complement strand
GGATTTCAATCCGCGGAGAATCGAACGCTACATCACCCTGGCATACAACTGCAATATCACACCTGCTGTCATCTTAACAAAATCAGATCTTCAGGAAAACCCGTACCAGTATGTCGAGGAGGTGGAATCGGTCGCCCCCGGTGTCCCTGTATATCCGGTTTCTATCTATAATACAGACACCCCGGCGCAGTTGGCGACGCTGCTCACTCCCGGAAAGACAGCAGCCCTGATGGGCTCTTCCGGGGCAGGAAAATCAACACTGATAAACCTGCTTGCCGGAAAAGAGATCCGGGCAACCAGTGAGGTAGGCTCTAGAGTGGGCAAGGGAAAACACACCACAACCACGCGCGATTTACTTGTTCTTCCCTCAGGAGGGATGGTTGTAGACAACCCCGGTATCAGGGAAATCGCACTCTTTATGGCTTCAAATGAAACACAGTCGGCTTTCCCGGAAATAGAATTTTCGGCGCAATTATGCAGATTCAAGGATTGCACCCATACCCATGAACCAGGCTGCATGGTGCTGGAAGCTGTTTCCAACGGGGAGATCCCATTGAGTAGACTGAAGAATTATCAGAAACTCACAAACGAACTGGCCTACCTTTCATTAAGAGAGAACAAAAGTGCTTCGCGAGTGGAAAAAGAGCGACGGAAGGATCTTTCCAAAAAAATCAAATCAATCAGGAAAAAGAAGTAAATACAAATACTCAGAAAGCGATCACCCCAAACAGCTCTTGAAATCATCAGGTCCACCGCAGAACCTGGAGAGACAGGCGGTCTCAACTGGCGGGGTGAAAAAGACCTTTTCACCCCGTTACTGTGTATCTCCGTCAAAACTGGTCTCCAACTCGGCATCGATGGTGTCGATTTTCTCCTGCGCCTCCTCCCAGCGTTCATACCAGCGCTGCAGCCTTCGCTTACAGTCTTCATACTCCTTGCTGGTGGCGGCCCAGCGCTCTTCATCCTTATACAGCTCCGGATCGGCCATTTTCTCCTCAAGAGATTCTTTCATTTTTTCATACCGCTCCACCTGCTCTTCGGACTCAGCCAGCTTTTTGGGCCACGGCCCCAGTCTGCGACTGCGTTCCTGTCGTTTTTGCGCTTCAATCCGGCGCTGCTCTTTCCGGCTGGCACCGCTTTCTTCTTCGCCCTCCTTATTTAAGGAGTCGCTACCCCTGGATTCCGCATCACGCTGCTGCTCGCGGGCCAGCCAAGCAAGATACTCGGCAACATTGCCCCCATGCACCGTTGCTCCACCGTCCTTGACCACCAGGACCTTATTGACGAAACTATCCAGGAAATAACGATTATGAGAGACAACCACAATGGTACCGTCGTACTGCCTCATCGCCTCCTGCAGTACCTCCTGTGAACTCATATCGAGATGGTTAGTAGGCTCATCCAGCAACATGCAATTGGCAGGCGTCGCAATCATTCGGGCCAGTGCCAGTCTGCTTTTTTCTCCACCGGAAAGAACAGAAACCTTCTTGTCGACATCGTCACCGCGAAAGAGGAAAGCCCCCAGAAGAGACCTGATCTGGGTAACCGTCATATCCTCGCCGGCAGGAGCCATGGTCTCCAGAACCGTGTACTCCAGGGCCAGCTCTCTGGCCTGATGCTGCCCGAAATAGGAGAGTTTGACATTGGCACCAAATTTGATCTCGCCCCCGTCATGGCCGAGTTGACCGGCAAGAATACGCAAGAGTGTCGATTTTCCGGCACCATTGACACCAACGACGGCTACCTTGTCGCCACGCTGGAGATACAGATCAACACCTTTAAAAACCTGCTTATCGGCGTATTTCTTACATAATCCTGCGACAGACAAGACATCCTTGCCGGAAGCCGGTGCCGGCGGGAATGAGAAGCGAATCTGCTGCTCGTTTTCTCCAAGTTCGATGACATCCATCTTTTCAAGCTGCTTTACTCTGCTCTGCACCTGCTTCGCCTTGGTGGATTTGGCACGAAAGCGCTCAACAAAACGCATGGTCTGCCGGATTTTGGCCTGCTGATTGTCATATGATGCCTTTTCGATCTGCCGCCGCTCTTCTTTTTCCTGAACATAATAGGAATAATTGCCCTTGTAGACCGTCAGACTGCCAAGGCTCAATTCCCAGGTGAGAGTAGTGGTTTTGTCGAGAAAGGTCCGGTCATGGGAAATAATGACCATGGCCCCCTGATAGTTGCGGAGAAACTCCTCCACCCATGTCAGCGAGTCAAGATCGAGGTGGTTGGTGGGCTCATCAAGGAGAAGCAGGGATGGGGCGGCAAGCAGCATTTTGGCAAGCATCAGTCGCATTATCCATCCCCCGGAAAAGGAAGAGACGGGCGCCTGCATATCTTCCTGGCGAAATCCCAGACCACAGAGGACCTTCTCTATTTTCCCCTGCATCTCATAAATATCACTGCCGTCCAGCTGATGCTGCACCTCTCCCTGGCGTTCCAGCATCACCCGGAACTCCTCAGAACCGGGTTCGGCAGCAGCCAGTTTTCGATGCAGATCCGCCGCCTCACTCTGCAGGCGAAGCAGACCGGCAAAGGCCGACTTGGCCTCATCATAGAGCGTTTTTTCCGAAATGATGGCACTGCTCTCCTGGGGAAGATACGCCACTGAAAAATGTTTCGAACAGCTCACCACCCCATCATCGCTTTCCATCTCGCCTGCCATTATTTTCAACAAGGTCGATTTGCCGGCACCGTTTACCCCCACCAGACCAATGCGATTACCTTCATGAACCCGTGCGGATATATTCTTAAAAAGATGTTTTTTGCCATAGCGGATATCAAGCTGATTAACAGACAACATACTGCATCCTTCCCCGTTCCATATTTTTATCGACAACAATCTCAAGCCTGTCTGCCAGGCCAAGTTCCTGCAAACGTATCCTGTTCTTTCTCTTTATTCCGTTAAAGGATGAAATATCCCTGTCGGAAATTGTAACCCTCAACCTCCTGCCAGGATTACGGCTGCAAGCCCTACGTATCCTTCCTAGCCATTCTCTGGCAAGAACAAGTTCACCAAAAGCGGGATGATACGGGCCCGCCAGCACATTTTTTTCCAAATAGTCAGTATGCTGCAGCCCCATGCGGATAACGGCGATACCTGCG
>JAZBNU010000251.1:0-2051 GCA_036350815.1 Desulfopila sp. | reverse complement strand
GTTTGCGGATGGTTCTACCTGATTTTTCCAGTAAATTGCAGGTCAAAGATCTATCTGAAATCAATGTCGAATAATTATAATAATGACTCTACTGAAAAAAGGACTGGATAATAATACTCCGAATTATACCCTCGCGAAAACGGAAGAACTTTAATATAATAAAGTAAGACAAAGTCACGACGCGCAAAGGTATTTTATGTTCAAAAAGAACAACAAACATTTTCAAATTCCGCTCACCAGCCATGTAGACGAATTACCAGAAAAGTTGCGGAAAGGGATAGAAGACTCATGGAGTGGTGTATTCTACCGGGATTTTTTCTGCCGGATAAATGAAGGGCTGTTTGCGGTTTTATATGCAGATTGTCCATCAAGGCCCAATATTCCCGTTAACGTGTTAGTCGGCTTAGAGTTTCTAAAAGCGGGCAACGGATGGACTGACGAACAACTGTATGAGCAGTTTGGCTACAATGTGCAAGTTAGATATGCTCTGGGATATCGTCAACTAGGGGAAGGTTATTTTGAACTTCGCACGCTTTATAACTTTCGAGAGCGCCTGAGTCGCTATATGCAGGAGACAGGTATCAACCTGCTGGATCGAGCCTTTGCACAAGTCACAGATGAACAAATAGATGCCTATCAAGTCAAAACAGCAAGGCAACGGATGGACAGCACCCAAGTTGCATCGAACATCCGGCAAACGGGCAGGATACAGCTGTTGGTAACGGTTTTACAACGCGTTCACCGCATGTTGACCGAAAAAGATCAAGCACATTATGCAGAAACCTTTGAACCCTATCTCAAAGGACATGCTGGGCAGTATGTCTACCGGATGAAGCGGGAAGAGACGAATGAACATTTACAGAAAATCGGTGAGCTGATACATTGCTTGTTGGTCGAATTGAAACCAGCTTATGGAGAAGAAGCGGTCTATCAGGTCTTGGAACGAGTATTTCATGAGCACTTCCAAATAGAAGTGGACGCAGTCCATAGCAAGCCCAGTGATCAATTGAGTGCCAGCAGTTTGCAATCGCCAGATGATCTGGAAGCAACCTATCGCAATAAACGGGGGCAAGGATATCGAGGATACACAGCCAATATCACCGAAACCTGTGATCCTGAGAATGATCTGCAACTGGTCACCAAGGTTCAGGTTGAGCCTAACAATGTTGATGATACAAAACTGCTGGCTGAGGCATTGCCAGAGCTGACAGAGCGCACAGACCTGGATACACTTTACACAGATGGCAGCTATAGCAGTCCAGAGATGGACAAAACCCTAGCAGAGGAACAGGTTGAGCTGATCCAAACAGCCATAAGAGGACGAAAACCCAGCTCAGAGAAACTGCATTTATCAGATTTTGAGATCAAACAAACTGAAGAAGGGAAACCCACGCAAATCACCTGTCCCCAGGGGCAGCATGTGAAAGTTCATCCCAGCAACCGCAGAAAAAGTTTTGTGGCTCATTTTGAATTAGATGTTTGTCAGACCTGCCCCTTTGCCGCAGCCTGTCCAGCCAAACCTGGTAAGCGCGATCCTCGCAGACACCTGCGCTTGACCCAAGCCCAGGCCTATGTTGCCCAACGTCGCAAACGGAATAAAATCCACCTGGAAGAAAGCCGAAACTTGCGGGCAGCTGTTGAAGCCACTGTCCGACAGGTCAAACATCCTTTCCCAGCTGGTAAATTACCTGTCAGGGGTCAATTCAGAGTCACCTGTATGATGATTGGTTCGGGCATTATGAGTAATATCAGGCGAATTCAGCGGTATAGAGCACTGAAGATGCAAAAAACCAATCGTATGAACACCAAGATCGACTTAGAAAGCAGTCAACCAAGTCCTTTTCATCTTTTTTTGAATGGTTCAATTCACTCGGCTATGAACTATTTTGTGGGTAGGTTGAGCGTATTTTGTTGTTAAAGTGCTAGTTTTTGCAGTAGAGTCATCAATAAATATCAGAAATGCTTGGTGGTCTTTGACCAAATAGACAATTTAACAAATCCTGGTTTAATATCGACTATATATCAAATTTTTTTATTTTCAAAAGAATTAG
>JAZBNU010000250.1:0-5036 GCA_036350815.1 Desulfopila sp. | reverse complement strand
CGGACATAAAGGTCTTTGTCACCCTGGAAAGCGGCGACTGGTCGGTGCGCTGGCAGGGAAATATTGAAAGGTTGCGGGAGACCATGGACAGCAGGACCCGGGAAATGAAAGTAGTCGTGTCAGTTGCCGACCCTTACAAAAAAGCCATACCCGGAATTCGCCCGCCTCTGGTTGCCGGGATGTTCTGCCGCATTGAATTTCAGGCGCCCCTGCGTCCTGGAACTGTTGTTGTGCCAAGATCCGCATTGCATGACGGGGAGGTATTCGTTGTCGATGCCCAGAGCCGGCTTGCCGGCCAGAAGGTAGTCGTTGACTATCTTCAGGATGAAGTGGCAGTGATAGGCTCCGGCTTGTCGGGCGGTGAGACAATAGTAGTTTCCGATCCTTCTCCTGCGATCATGGGAATGAAGGTCGAAACCATTGATGATGATTCTCTGCGGCAGCATCTGCTGTCTTCAAGTCAGGGCATGAGGGAAGAGGGATGATTCGCTTCTTTGCTGGACATCCAACCGCAGCCAATCTGTTGATGCTGGGGTTTCTTATTGCCGGTATTCTCTCGGTTCCTCGCGTCCTGCGTGAAACCCAGCCCGATTTTGCCGCAAGTGAAGTGGAGATACGCTTAGCATATCCAGGCGCTACGGCTCAGGAAGTCGCCGATGTTATCTGCCGGAGAGTGGAAGATGCGATGGACAGTGTCACCTTCATTGAAGAGATCCGCGCCGACGCCAGAGAAGGTGTTGCCGTGATTGTCCTGGAAATGGCTTCTGATGGAGACTTTCAGGTTTTCAAGGATGATATCGAGACACAGATCGATACCATCGACGACTTTCCCGCAGAAGTCGAGGAGCCGGTCATCAGAGAGATCGGCCGTACCGACCCGGTTATATCCCTGCTTGTCTCCGGCCCTTTACGCCCGGCAGACCTGAAAACCTACGCGGAAAATCTGAAAGAACGGATGCAGGAGGCAGGCATCGCTCTTGTGGCAATCAAGGGATTCTCCGAACGCCAGTTTCGCGTTTCTCTCTCCGAGACAGCGCTGCGCCGCTTAGGAATAAATACTGCGGATGTGGTTCGGCTGATCACCATACAGAGCAGGGATATTCCCCTGGGAGTTGTCGAAACGGATCAACGCAATATCCTGGTGCGCTATGTCGATCAGCGCCGCACCGCTGAATCTCTCGAGCAGCTTGTCATCGTGGCCACCCCGGAAGGTGGCGAGGTACTCCTTGGCGATATCGGAGTGGTGCAAGATACCTTCAAGGTAGCTGAAGACAAGGTCATGATGAACGGCAAGCTCCAGGCCCTTCTGGCAATAGAAAAAACAAAATCCGAAGATGCCATACGGCTGGCCGGAGCGGTCAAGACCTTTGTGAGGAAAGAAAAAAAACTCCATCCGCAAATGGAGTTGACCGTAACTCAGGATCAGACGGACATTCTCGTCGATCGTTTGAATATGCTGTTTATCAATGGAGTGCAGGGGCTGCTCCTGGTCTTCCTGGTGATGTGGCTGTTCTTCAATGTTCGGGTTTCTTTCTGGGTGATTATGGGTTTGCCGGTTTCCTTTCTCGGCGCTTTTGTGCTAGTGCCGTATCTGGGCCTCAGCATCAATATGTTCACCATGGTCGGTATGTTGATGGCGATCGGCCTGCTCATGGATGATGCCATTGTTGTGGCGGAAAATATCATGACCAGAAGAATGCAGGGCGCAGCTCCGCTGTCTGCCGCCGTTGCCGGGGTGAAAGAAGTCGCTCCCGGAATCGCCTCATCATTCGGCACCACCCTCTTTGTTCTGGGTCCACTCGCCTTTATTGAGGGCCAGATCGGCAACGTCCTGCGTGTCGTGCCGATGATGCTAATTCTGGTGCTGGCGGTGAGCCTGATAGAGGCATTTTGTATTCTGCCCGCTCATCTCAATCATGCGATGCACCACTTCGGGCAGAGCAGTGAGAATAGGTTCCGGAGACGTTTTGAAGCCGCCTTTGACTGGGTACGTGACCATTTGCTGGGCGGAGTTGTCGATGTTCTTTTGCGCTGGAGATATCTGTTTATCGTCTCAATTATCGGGCTATTTGTTGTTTCAATGGCAATGGTTGTTTCCGGTAAGATCAAATTCCAGGGATTTCCGGAACTGGAAGGCGATGTCGTCATGGCGCGTCTTCTCATGACGCCCGGCACGCCGCTGGCGCAAACCGAAGAGGTGGTGAATCACCTCCTTGAAGCGCTGGAGAAGACCAATCAGACCTTCGGGCCACAGCAGCCGGAGGGAAGAGATCTGGTGGAAAATGTGTATGTGCAATACAATGTCAACAGTGAAGCCTTTGAGAATGGTCCTCATGTTGCCACGGTTACCGTCGATCTGTTGACGGCGGAAAAGCGATCGGGAAGCATCGATGCCTATCTGGCCGTGTGGCGCAAGGAGATCGGCAGCATAGCGGATGTGGTCAGCCTCACCCTGAGCGAACCGGGTTTTGGCCCCGCGGGACGCCCGATCGAGATCAGACTGCGCGGCAAGGACCTGGGAGCGATGAAATATGCCGCCATGGACCTGCATGCATGGTTTTCCCGTTTTGAGGGGGTCGTCAATCTTTCCGATGATCTGCGATTGGGAAAATATGAATTGCGCCTGAAGATGCGCCAGGGAACACATGGGATAGGTATTGGTGTCGAGGAAATCAGTCAGCAGTTACGCACGGCTTTTCAGGGGATAGAAGCGGATACCATTCAAATCGGCTCGGAATCCTATGAAATTGAGGTCAAGCTGAACCAGTTGGGCAGAAGCAGCCTGGAGGACCTGGAAAACTTTAATCTCGTCCTCAACGATGGCACAACCGTTCCCCTGGCCACCATGGTCACCTGGAAACTTGAAAAAGGCTGGGCGAGACTTGCCCGAATTGACGGGATGGCTGCCGTAACCCTGCGTGGTGATGTTGATACGCGCCTGATCAATACCAATGAGCTGATACGATCCTTCAACACGGACTATCTGCCCCTGTTCCAGGAAAAATATCCCGATATCAGTCTGACGGTGGACGGCTCAATCAAAGAAACCAGAACAACCCGAATGTCAATGTTGAAGGCGCTCCTTATAGGCCTTATCGGTATTTTTTTCCTGCTCAGCTTCCAGTTCCGCAGCTATACCGAACCGTTTATCGTCATGCTCTCCATTCCCTTCGCCCTGATCGGGGTCATCTGGGGACATGGCTTGATGGGAGTGCCGATAAGTATGCCCAGTCTTCTCGGCTTTATCGCTCTTGCGGGGATAGTTGTCAACGATTCGATTCTGCTCGTCGTCTTTCTTAAGAATGCCAGAAAAGAAGGCCTGACTTCCCATGAGGCCGCGGCCAGAGCCAGTCGGGCGAGGTTCCGGGCGGTACTCCTGACGTCGACTACGACCATCGCCGGCCTCTTGCCCCTGCTCTTTGAAAAGAGCCTGCAAGCCCAGATTTTGATCCCGCTTGTTGTCAGCACCACTTTCGGTTTGATGGCAAGTACCGTGCTGGTGCTGCTCGCCATTCCCTGCATGTATCTCATTCTGAGAGATTTCGGGCTGGTGGAGAATATTGCTGTATCTACTAAGAAGAATGAAAGCAGGCTCCTGTAGAGCTGAGTAGAAATGACTGAAACAGGCAAATTATCTTATAAAGCAATAGTGACATTTTTCAAAGGACATGAATACATATTACGTGCAGCCGCGTTAATAACAGCCACGAATCGTTAGGCATTCATCTACTGTTGACGGTTTATGATGGTCTGCACTTTAGAAACCGATCTCTGTTCAAAACCAATTCTGGCCGAACCGGAATGACCGGCCAGACAATCAGGAAAGCTTCGCTCTCCGACTTAGGATACCCTCGGGCGCGATGCTTTCACATACAAACCAAAAGGAGACCTACTATGTTTTGCTTTCAATGTCAGGAGACTGCGAAAAATTCGGGTTGTACCATCAAAGGAATGTGCGGCAAACCTGAAGAAACAGCCAATCTTCAGGATCTGCTTCTTTTCGTGCTGCGCGGTATGGCGGTATACGGGGAGAAGCTCAAAAATCTCGATCAGCCTGACCGGTCCAATGACGATTTTGTCTTGCAGGGACTTTTTGCCACCATCACCAATGCCAACTGGGATGATTCGCGTTTTGTGGCGATGATTGAAGAAGGCCTGCTGCGGCGCGAGAAGCTGCGAAAAACTTTTCTCGAAGCCTATAAAACAAAAACCGGCAAGGATTTCGACGATGCATTGCCGGACGCCGCCACCTGGACTGGCGCAGCCTCTGCTTTTGCCGATAAGGCAAAAGAAGTAGGAGTTCTCAGCACTGCCGATGAAGACGCTCGCTCCCTGCGGGAGTTGCTGGTTATCGGCCTCAAAGGTATTGCCGCCTATGCCGAGCATGCTGCAGTACTGGGATTTCGCAAACCTGAGATTGATGATTTTATGTCCGAAGCTCTGGCTTCTACTACCAGGAATCTCAGTGTCGATGAGATGGTTGCGCTGGTCATGAAGGCAGGTGAAATGGCTGTGACCACCATGGCCCTGCTCGATGAAGCCAATACCAGCACCTACGGTCATCCGGAAATATCCGAGGTGAATATCGGAGTTGGCAAAAATCCGGGTATCCTTATCAGCGGTCACGACCTCAAAGATATGGAGGAGCTGCTGCAACAAACCGAAGGTACCGGTGTCGATGTGTACACCCATGGCGAGATGCTGCCTGCCAACTATTATCCGGCCTTGAAGAAGTATTCGCATTTTATCGGCAACTACGGGGGATCGTGGTGGCACCAAAATGTCGAGTTTGAATCATTCAACGGCCCTGTTCTGCTTACCACCAACTGCCTGGTGCCGTTGAAAAAAGACAACACCTACCTGGATCGGCTCTACACCACCGGCATTGTCGGCTATGAGGGGGCCAAACATATTCCGCCCCGCTCCAGGGATACAGCCAAAGATTTCTCACAGGTGATTGAACAGGCCAAAAACTGCGCCCCACCAACCGAAATCGAAACCGGCTCCATCGTCGGCGGTTTCGCTCATAATCAGGT
>JAZBNU010000249.1:0-12282 GCA_036350815.1 Desulfopila sp. | reverse complement strand
GCCGCTGTTCAATTTAGCAGAAATCCGCACCTGCGGCAAAGTATCGGCAAAACCCGTGCTACCGGGAAAGGGTTCACCGGCGAGCAGGTCTACCTTATTAATCACGACCATGACTGTTTTATGGGCAATACTGCTAAAAAGTCGGTGATCCTCATCAGTAACAGCTGCAGCACCATCAACCATGAAGAGGACGACGTCTGCTTGATTGACAAGCCTTTTGGCCCGCCGTATACCAAGTTCCTCTACCTCGTCTGCATGATCTCTAATTCCAGCAGTATCAATAATGCGAACCGGCATGCCCATTACATCAATATGTTCCTCGATACTGTCCCTTGTTGTACCCGGGACTGCGGTGACAAGTGCACGGTCTTCCTGAAGAAGGGAATTTAAAAGGCTGGATTTACCCACATTTGGTCGCCCGACGATAACTGCAGAAACCCCTTCGCGATAAATTCTGCCCCGATCTGAGCAGCGCAACAGATAATCAATGGGGGCGGCCACTTCATCTTTCACTCTCTCGAGCATGTGGTCACGATGAAGAATTTCAACATCCTCGTCAGGAAAATCGATAGATACCTCAACCAAGGCCCGCAACTCTCTCAAAACCTTCCGAATTATATCAACACGCCCATAAAGAGCGCCTGCCAGCTGCTCCTGAGCAATGTCTATGCCTTTTCGCGTTTTGGCAGCTAAAATATCAATAACGGCCTCGGCTCTGGTCAGATCAATTCGTCCATTCAGAAATGCACGTTTGGTGAACTCACCGGGTTGAGCAGGTTCAACACCTTGCTGGAAGAGGAGTTCAAGAATGTTTTGCAGCACCAGAAAACTGCTGTGGCAATGAATTTCGACGACATCCTCCCGGGTATATGTCCTGGGAGATGCCATGTATACCACGAGAACTTCATCGACAACACGCCTGCTCAGCGGATCGACTATGGTACCATAGAAAAAATGATGACTGCGAAAATCGCAGTTCGGCTTGTGAGGAGAAAAAAGGGTTTTGAGGGCAGCAAGGGCTCCAGGCCCGCTGATACGTATAATCCCTATACCGCCGGAGCCAGGCGGGGTGGAGATTGCTGCAACAGTGGTATTTTCAGATGGATGTGTATCCAATTCATTCTAATGGAGATGCAGCCAGAAAAAAAACTGCAGAAAACACATGGGCGTCTCTCTCATCCATTGTTCTTACGGTTGTTAGAACCTCTGCGGCCACGAGAGCCACCCCGCTTGCGTCCGCTGCTCTTTCCGCTTTTGCCTGGTTTGTAGATGAGTATTTTCTTAAACAGGCCGTCACCCACACTCCGGCTGCGGATTTCCTTGTCATCCTGAAGAGACATGTGAATAACCCGCCTTTCAGATGGGCTGAGAGCGGCTATCACCTGGGTTTTACCATCTTCCTTTACTTTTTCGGCCAGTTCCAGCGCCTGCACCTTTAAGTCTGCAAGTCTTCTTTCCCGGTAATCACCTACATCAACTGTCAGACGAAGTCTGCTCGGAACTTTTCTTGCGATTATTTTGCGTAATAAATACTGGAGGGAATCAAGAGTCTTACCGTCCTGGCCTGTGAGAATTTCCTCATGTCTGTTGTCTACATGGCACAGTACGGAATTCCCTTTGGCGGTGACCTCAAGCGTAGAAGGATACCCCATCAGTTCAAGGATGACAGAGAGCTCATCCCGGACAATCTGTACAACATTTTCAGGCAGTTCCGCGCCGTTTTCCTCAATTTCCCCGTTTTCGTCATCATCCTCGTCGGGATCAGGGATAACACTTTCCTCCACAACATCATCAGAAGTATCGGCCTCTGCAATGCTGGTTACCTGTTCGGGAGAAGCGGTGTCGGCATCTTTCTTCTCCTCTTTTCCTGCTTCTATCTGTGTTGCCTGCGGTTGCTTGATTTTTTCCTGAGGCGGGGGCTCGATGGTAACGCTATCTGATTGCAAGGAAGGAGGAGAAGAAGGTGTTTCTTTCCTTTTGATCGTAACACGGATATGAGCTTTTTTGCGGATAAGGCCAAAAATCCCCGTTGTTCCTGTTTCAATAACTTCGATATCAAGCTGTTCCTGAGGGACCTGCAGAGAATCACAAGCCGATTTTATGGCATCGGCAACTTCTTTTCCATAGAAATCTCGGTTTTTTGCAGTCATTGACACTCCCTGAAATAATTGCGTAAGCCGCCTCTCATGGTGATTGATGAAGGTCTCTTTACGCCTTTTTGGCGGCTCCTCGATTTATCAGCTGCTGTTGCAGTATCGAAAGAAGATTGTTGATAAACCAATACAAAACAAGACCGGAGGCAAAATTAATAAACATGAATGTAAAAACAACCGGCAGCATCATCATGATCCTGGCCTGCATCGGATCAGCGGTTGTTGGAGTCAACTTCTGCTGGATAAACATAGAGGCTCCCATCAGAAGAGTTAAGACCGGCAGGCCGCCCAGCCATGGAATCTCAAATCCAATCCAGAGCCTGTCCGGCGCAGACAAGTCGTTTATCCACAGCATGAAAGGGGCATGACGTAGTTCTATACAAAGCAAAAGTACTTTGTAGAGTGCGAAAAAAACGGGAATCTGCAATAGCATTGGCAGACAGCCGCCGAGAGGATTAACCTTATAGGTCTTATACATATTCATGACCTCTCGGTTCATGGCCTGTGGGTCATCCTTATATTTTTCCTTAATTTTTACCATTTTAGGCTGAAGTTTCTGCATATTTTTCATCGACTTCAAACCTTTCTGCGTTATTGGCCAGAAAATTATTTTAAAAATGATCGTTACCAGAATAATGGCAATGCCATAATTTTTAAAATAGGCGTGAAAAAAATTCAGCAACGCCAGCGTCGGTTTGGCGATAATATCGAACCAGCCAAAATCTATGGAACGATCAAGATTATCGCCAAGCTCCTTGAGCAGGGAAAGCTTTTTTGGTCCATAGAAGATACGGTAATCATATACTTTTTCTTCACCTGGGTTAAGAGTATCGAGGCCTCCGGATAATCTGGAGTAGACAATATCCTCATTCCCCTGCATCAGAAATGTTGCCTGTTCTCTTGATTCCGGGATTATAGCACACATAAAATACGTGCCTTCATAGGCCACCCAGTCAAAAATGCCCTGGACCGTATGAGGTCCATCTGAAAATTCCTTCGTTTTAAATTCGGACAATTCTCCGTTTTTATATGCAGCAGGCCCTGTGAACAGGAAGGTATTAAAGGTGCTTTTCTGCTCGAACGGTACATTCACCTGATAAATCTCTGGAATCCCCTGAAGTGGCTGTGCGGTCGGGTTTAAAACTTTGACCTGATGATTAATCAGATAGTTATCCTCTGAAAATTCAAAGGTTTTTTCCACCACAATACCGCCGGGAGCCGTCGCAGACATCTGCAGCCGACCCTTGCCGTTTCTGAAAGAAACACTGTCGTCTTTTACCTGGTAATGCAGATCGGCAGGTACAACGCTGCCCCAGGAAAAGGTGAGTGGATAGCCTTGCTGCGCTGTATTTTCAATCAATTGCTTCCCGGGAGAATCCGGAGCACTGGTTTCTCTGTGTTCTTTCAGGACAAAACTTTCAATCACACCGCCAGCTTCTGAAAAGACTGCGGTATACAGTTCAGTATCAACTGTGATTTTTTTCGCTGAAAGAGCACCACTCACCGGCTGCGGCACAGGAGTCGGAGCAATCTGTTGAGGCATACTCATTGTTGGCGCTGCAGGGGCAGGCTGCTCGGCAGGGCTACCGCTTTCCTGCTGCTGGCTTTCAACAGTCGTCTGCTCGGTTTGGAACCCAACAAAAAAATATTGATAACCTATGAGAATAACAAACGAGAGAAGTATGGCCAGAAAAGCTCTGTAAGTGTCCATGAGATATTTTTGCTCTAGGTGAATCCCTGATTGTTTTAGTACTTATGCCAACAGCGCTGCCATGCCCTTAGGGAAGAGGGTCATAACCACCACGGCAAAAAGGATGACATCTTACTATGCGCTTGACACTGTAAAACAAGCCTTTGAAAATGCCATAACGTTCAATGGCCTCTAGAGCATAGCGAGAACAGGTAGGGGTAAATCGACAACTTGGAGGCAAAAAAGGGGATACTGAATAGCGATACAGTCTGATAAGCCCCAAGACCGCCTGTTGAGGCCAATACAATATATTCCATTTATCCGGCATCTGATACGCCACCTTTATGAGAAAGAAGAATTACAGCATCAACTACTGCCTTAGGCGAATCAATCTGAAAAGGAGGCTTCACGGCAAAAACGATATCCGCATCAGCTGGATACTCCTGTCTTGCCAGGCGAAACGATTCTCTGATTATACGCTTGATCCTGTTTCTTCTCACAGCACCCTTTATCTGCCGGTGAACACTGATTCCTAGTCGATTATAACCAAGATCATTACTGGAGTATATAAGGGTAAATCCATCACCGTGCAAACGTTTTCCTTGCTTGTAAACCTGTTCAAACTCCCTGTTTTTACGTAACAGGCATGCTTTAGAAAGCCCGTATCTTTTCAAAAGAATCAGGCTGACAGTCTTTTGCGACCTCTTGCTCGTCGAGCACTCAAAATTGCTCGTCCTGCACGGGTTTTCATTCGAGCTCTGAAACCGTGAGCACGTTTACGCTTGAGGTTGCTTGGTTGAAAAGTACGCTTACTCATGTGTTACACCTTGGTCTTAATCCATTAAAGATGGAATTTTTCTAATATTCTGATTCGAAACGAGGGGCATGAAAGTTGTACTCCCGTCTCAAACCTGTCAATATTCCGCCCCACTCCACGGAACCCACTAACAACAAACCAGGAATATTAACCATACATGATGTCCGGTGTCAAACACTTTCGCATACAACCAACCTGCTACGTCAGAAACAGATTACAATTGAGTGATCGTATTTTTTTTCAAAACCTGTTTTACTGAAAGTGGTCAAGGGAGCTTCGCTTCCCGGAGAACGCTCAACGAAGCGGAATATGACAGTCCGTATGAATTTACCCTGAAAACTCCTGTTATATATATTTCAGATACAACTATGCGAAATTCAGACATAACAGTCTATGAAGACATCGACTGGCGGACCCTCTGGCAAAACAGCAGAAAGCAAAAATCCTGGCGCAGCAAAGACGCCGAGGGGTGGGACCGAAAAGCATCTTCTTTTGCGGAGAGAAACCAGCAAAGTCCCTATGCTCATCTCTTTATCTCACGGCTGCCGCTTGCCCCGGAATATACTGTTCTCGATATCGGCTGCGGCCCAGGAACTATTGCTCTGCCGATAGCCCGCCATGTTCAGAAAGTTACTGCGGTTGATTATTCACAAAAAATGCTCGATCTTCTAGCCGAAGAAGCACAGAAAACGCACATTTCCAACATTACAACTGTTCACTGCGCCTGGGAGGATGACTGGCACAGCTGCGGAATATCACCTGCCGATATCGCCATAGCTTCGCGCTCCATGAATGTCGCCGACCTCGACATGGCAATAGACAAACTCAACAGTTTCGCGGGAAAATACGTCTTCATTACCGACCGTATTTCCCCGAGTCCTTTTGATCCTGACGCGTTTGCCGCCATCGGCCGTCCATTTCAGTCCGGCCCCGATTATATTTACACGTTAAATTTTCTCTACAATAAAGGTATTCACCCCTGCGTAGAAATACTCGAACTCGACTGTGATATACATTTTCAAGATGAGGAAAAAGCCCTGCAGTCATATCGCTGGATGTTTAAAGAGCTTAACCCTGCAGAAGAGCGCAAACTTGCAGCTTTTGTCTCTTCTTCTCTTGTCCGTTCCGATACAGCAGGAGTGACTCTGCGGCGACGCCATCCACCTCGATGGGCAATGATCTGGTGGAAAAAATAAAAGACTCTGCAACTGCAATTGCCTAAAGTGGACTTTTTCCGTATAGTGGGTTCGGTAATACTTTCATACAGGACAACTCTAAATTGTCTGCAAACAGCGGATAGGACCTTAACGTTCCATTCGCTTTAAAGATATTTTCTCTCAAGAGGAAATATTTATTTCTTTTTCCGTCACAAACCCTCATGAATCACTTTGACATCATCGTCATCGGAGCCGGTCATGCCGGTTGCGAAGCTGCCCTTGCCGCCGCAAGAATGGGATGCCGGACACTTATCACAGTCATCAACGCCGACACCATTGGTGCGATGTCTTGCAATCCCGCCATTGGTGGTCTTGCCAAAGGACATCTTGTTCGAGAAATCGACGCACTCGGCGGCGAAATGGCCCGAAATATCGACGCCACATCCATCCAGTTCCGAAGATTGAACACCAGCAAGGGGCCAGCCGTGCGTTCTTCCCGCGCCCAGGCCGACCGCCTGCTCTACCGCCTTCGTATGAAAACGGTGCTGGAAAACCAGAAAAATCTCACTATCAGTCAGGCGGTGGCTGATACCATACTTGTGGAAGACGGCAGAGTCGTCGGCATCACCACCTCACTTGACCAGAGAATCACTGCTGCAGCGGTGGTCGTCGCCACCGGCACGTTTTTAAACGGCCTTGTCCATATCGGTCTGAAAAATTTTCCCGCCGGCCGCATGGGCGATGCGCCCTCACTCAAGCTTGCCAACTGGTTTCGTCAGGCTGGTTTTACGGTTGGCCGCATGAAAACCGGAACCGTCCCACGAATAGACGCCAACAGCATTGACTACTCCAAGCTGGAACCCCAATACAGTGATGACCCGCCGGCTCATTTTTCCTTTTCTTCGACTGGAGGATATACTCTTGCCCAGCGGCCTTGTTACATTACCTACACAAACAGTCGAACGCACGAAATAATCAGGCAGGGAATCGACCAGTCACCGATGTATTCAGGCATTATTGAAGGGGTTGGCGCCAGGTATTGTCCTTCCATAGAAGACAAGGTGATGCGTTTTCCCGAAAAAGAACGCCACCAGGTGTTCCTGGAGCCTGAAGGGCTCGACACCGTCGAGGTATACCCAAACGGCCTGCCGACCTCCCTGCCGCTCCATACCCAAACGGCCATGCTGCAAAGCATTGAGGGACTTGAAAATGTTCGCATAATTCGGCCTGGATACGCCATAGAATACGATTATGTAGACCCATTGGAACTGCATCCTTCTCTGGCTACCAAACGTTACCAGGGACTCTTTCTCGCCGGACAGATAAACGGCACTTCCGGTTATGAAGAAGCAGCAGCGCAAGGCATTATGGCAGGCATCAACAGTGTCCGCTATATCCGCGGCCAGGAGCCTCTCATACTTGACCGCTCTCAGGCATATATAGGCGTTCTGATAGACGATCTGGTCACCAGAGGAACAAAAGAACCCTACAGACTCTTCACTTCCAGAGCCGAGTATCGCCTCCTCCTGAGAGAAGATAATGCGGACACCAGACTCTGTCCCACCGGTCACGACATCGGACTGCTGGATAACGAAACATTCCGGAAGTTCCAGCGCAAACAGGAAACGCTTGATAACGGGGTGAAATTCCTTAACACCACCTTCATCCGGCCTTCGCAAAACATCAGTGATGCCCTTACGGCCATGGGAAGTACCCCGCTGAAACAGAAATGCTCCCTCGCCGATATTCTCCGCAGACCCGAACTTACTATTGCACATCTCTGCCGATTGCCGCTTGAGGAAAGAGCCGAAGAAGGCCTGAGAGACATCCGCAGCTCGGAGGCAGGAGAAGAAATACAACTGCAGATTAAATTCAAAGGATATATCGACCGGCAGCAGGAACACGTCGACAGATTCAAAAAAATGGAAGCACTCCTTCTTCCGGAAGACCTTGACTATACAAAAATCTCAGGACTATCTGCAGAAGTAACAGAAAAGCTGACCAATGTCCGTCCTCTCTCACTCGGGCAGGCATCCAGAATATCCGGAATTACCCCGGCAGCAATTTCCATTCTCCAGGTCCACCTGCGACGACGATAACCAGACCATGAACTTTCCTGCCATAGATCCGGTGATTTTCAGCCTCGGCCCTCTGCATATCCGCTGGTATGGGCTTATGTATGTGCTTGGTTTTACCGCAAGCTATTTTCTAGTAAAAAAACAGATCAGCCAGACCAGCAACACGATTCTTGCCAGGCACTTTGAGAACCTTAATTTTGTTTTAATTATCAGCGTGATCCTGGGAGGCAGACTAGGGTATGTTCTTTTCTATAATTTCAGATATTATCTGCACCATCCTCTTGAAATTCTAGCCACCTGGCAAGGCGGCATGTCATTTCACGGTGCATGCCTGGCTCTCATCATGGCCGGCTGGTTATTTTGCCGCGCCAACACTCTCAATTTCTGGAAAACCGCGGACATCTATGTTGTCACAATCCCCATAGGGTTAGGGCTTGGGAGAATCGGCAACTACATCAACGGGGAATTGTACGGTCGGGTAACAGATGTGCCCTGGGGGGTAGTCTTTCCCGGAGGCGGCCCCTGGATGCGTCATCCGTCACAGCTTTATGAAGCATTTCTGGAAGGCCTTGTTCTATTTATCATCCTCTGGAGCTTGCGCGGCAAAAGCAAAGACAATCCCCGGCTTTGGCCCCAAGGCACTATGCTTGCACTCTTTCTGAGCGGCTATGGTTTTTTCCGTTTCATGGTTGAATTTACCAGAGAACCGGACCCACAGATCGGCTATCTTCTCGGCCCGTTAACCATGGGACAGATTTTAAGCAGCATAATGATAGCTGGGGGCGTTCTCCTCTGGTGGCTCAGGAAAAAGACGGTAAAGCGCTGAGACGGAAAAAGGTGGAAGCAGGCTTGCTCAGAGCCAATGGCCTGCTCCCCCTGGCTCCCCGCAAGTTCTACTGTTTATCACCAGGCAGCTGCTTTAAATACCATGTCATCGGATCTATCAACTCAAAGCCCTGCTGGACCAGTTTCTCTTTGATACGAACAACATTGTTTGTCATCAGGTAGGGAAAAACCGCCCGTTTATCTTTGTCCCAGTATCTCGCAACCATAACACTGCCTAAAGAAACATTCTCTTCCGTTATGATATCTACAATTTTCTTCATCTGACCGGATTGCTCCTTGACAAGAATGCACAACAGGGTTCCCGGCTCCCCTATACCCATAACATTCACAAAGGCATTAAGAAGGTCCCTGGTAGACATTATCCCTTTTAGACACCCTTCTTCATCGATAACCGGCAGCGCTCCGACTTTCCTCTGTCGCATAACCAGAAGAGTATCCTGCAGGGTATAATATACCGAAATAGTGAGAGGATCCTTGGTCATGATATCAGCTACTTTATGCTGCATAACCTTTGCAAAAACACGGTCATACTCCTCTTTCTGAAGAAGAGATGAGGGCTGGGCATCCCGCATGTCCCGATCTGAAACTATCCCCAGCAGCTTTCCCTTCTCGTCCACCACCGGAAGATGCCGTATTTTTTCCCTGTCCATCAGCGCCTTCGCTTCAGCAAGAGTCGTCTGAGGCACAACGGTTATTAAACTGGTCGCCATTCTTTCACTTACAAACATACGTCCCCCTTTTTTTCAACAGACAGCTCTTGATAATTATAACTCTGCCAGCATCCTAATGTGATCAGCAACGAGAACTGGAAGCACATCAAGATTATATCCTCCCTCAAGCACAGAAATCACACGACCGCCTGCATACTTATTAACAATATTTATAATGGTTTCACTGACAAATTTATATCCTTCCGTGGTAAGATTAATGCCCGACATCAAGTCGGCGGAATGCGCGTCAAATCCCGCCGAAAGAAGAACCACCTCTGGTTCGAATTTCTTGATTGCAGGAACCATATCCGTCGTCAATTTTTTCCGGTAATCCATGTCTCCTCTTCCCGGAAGAATTGGAGTATTCAAGGTGTATCCCGTCCCTCTGGCTGATCCTGTCTCAAACTCTCTACCTGTTCCTGGATAGGCAAAAGAAGGGTGTTCATGAATAGAATAATAAAAAACAGTGTCATCATTTTCGAAAATCTGCTGAGTGCCGTTTCCGTGATGAACATCAAAATCTATAATACCGACTTTTTTGATTCCCCACTGCTGCTGCAGATATCTGGCACCTATGGCCACATTATTAAAATAACAGAACCCCATTGCCTTATCTGTCTCGGCATGGTGACCTGGTGGACGGACAGCACAAAACGCATTGTCGATTTTACCCTCCATCATGGCGTCTATTGCTTTCAGAACCCCTCCGGCTGCCAGAAGGGCTATATCATAGGTCTCCCGACAAATAGAATTGTCGGGATGATCAAAGTCAGGCAGCCCCATCAGACAGGCTTCCTCGAAACGGACAATATATTTTATATTATGGACCGCTTCAATCCATCTCTGCTGCGCTGGTTCCGCCACTACCGGCAGAAGTTTTTCTAGCAGGCCGGACTCCCGCAAACCATCAAGAATTGCATCTAACCTGTAAGAGCACTCAGGGTGCCCATTAAATGTTGTATGCATTCGATATCGTTTGTCATACACAAAACCTGTTTTTTTCATAGCGCCTTCCCTGTGTGCTCTCCGTTTAAGCCTCTTTTTCCAGTGTTAAAGGTAAAAAGTGACTGCATCCCCTCCATAAAGACCATCACTCTGTAGTAAGCCAGGCAAAACCACCATTTATGGACAGGAAACAACGGACCGTCCATATCGGCAATTTAAGAATGTCTTTTATGCCGCAACAGATACAATAATAACAGCAAAAAGAACTGATAACTACCAGAAAAACACAACCACTCCCTGCTCCCTACATCAATTTACCTGAACTGTAATTTAAAAGTAATTGCATTAGGGGTTAATTTGTGGTAGCCAGTAACTAATCAGAGTTTTTCAGTAACACGCCTATCTTTTCGCCTAACCGCAACATTTTACAACTTTACAACATATATGCCCGTACACGACATATATGCAGAGGGGACAATTGGCGGCGCTGCGAAAAACAGAGCAGAGTCCATCAATCAACCAGGTACTTCGGAGGAGCAAGCAATATGAGCGACGAAAGAAAAGTGATGGAAACATCTGAGGCCGAAATTGCGGTACACTGGCAGGAAAAAGATTATTTCTACCCTTCACCGGGATTTATTGGGCAGGCAAACTTAACTGACGAATCAATTTTCGAACGATTCAAGCTGGAAAATTTCCCAGACTATTACACTGAGTTTGCTGAACTGCTGACATGGTATAAATACTGGGATGAGGTTCTCGACACCAGTGATGCTCCCTGCTGGAAATGGTTTAAAGGGGGGAAACTCAATGCAAGTTACAACTGCATAGATCGCCACCTCAAGGACAACAAAAACAAAACAGCAATTCATTTTGTTCCAGAGCTTGAAGAAGAGCGGGTTCAGCATATAACCTACCAGGAACTCTTCGTCCGGGTGAACGAATTTGCCGCTCTTTTGCGTAATTATGCCGGTCTGAAACGAGGAGACCGTGTAACTATCCATATGCCGATGTCTGCTGAACTGCCGATAACCATGCTGGCCTGCGCCCGCCTCGGAGTGATTCACTCCGTAGTTTTCGGAGGCTTTTCCGCAAGTGCCTGCGCCGACAGAATCGTTGACTCCAACTCGCGGGTCCTCATTACCATGGATGCCTATTACCGTGCCGGTAAGCTGCTCGATCACAAATCCGTCGACGATGAAGCCTGTAAACTGGCGGAGGAGTCGGGTCAGAAAATCGATAAACTTTTGATCTGGCAACGATACCCCGGAAAAATGTCATCTGATGCTCCAATTATCAACGGTCGGGACTGCATTGTCAACGAAGAGCTGAGAAACTATTACGGTGCACGGGTTGAACCGGAACAGATGCTCTCTGAAGAGCCTCTCTTCCTGATGTATACAAGCGGTACCACCGGCAAACCCAAAGGATGCCAGCATGGAACCGGCGGGTACCTCGCCTATGTCACCGCCATGTCAAAATACATTCAGGACATTCATCCGGAAGACGTCTACTGGTGCATGGCTGATATAGGATGGATCACCGGCCACTCTTTTATAGTTTACGGACCGCTGGCACTGTGCGCATCTTCAGTGATCTACGAGGGAGTTCCTACCTACCCCGACGCAGGCAGGTCATGGCGTATCGCTCAGGATCTCGATGTCAATATTTTTCACACAGCCCCCACGGCAATACGGGCCCTGAGGAAAGTCGGTCCCGATGAACCGGCGAAATATAACTATTTCTTCAAACATATGACCACCGTCGGGGAACCCATCGAACCTGAAGTCTGGAAATGGTATCAAAAAGAAGTAGGTAAAGGGAAGGCGGTTATTGTTGACACCTACTGGCAGACGGAAACCGGTGGTTTCCTCTGCAGTTCCGTC